>DYTF01000065.1 GCA_020726105.1 Sulfurovum sp.
ATATTTTTCTGATTGTCTCCTATCACTTCACACCCAAACGCTTCACACAATACACTAAATGTCTTTGGCGTAAAAAAGCTGATATGTGTAGGGTCTTGATGATAGTACCAGCTGAGAAAAGCTTGCGTATCGTTAGGGTGAAACTGTGTTTGCAGTGCGAGATAGCCACCTTTTTCAAGCCTATTGAGCAGCTGCTCGAAAACTTCTTTTGGTTGATGCAGATGCTCAAACACTTCGGTGCTGACTATGAGTTGATAGGTTTTATGCTCTAGCGTATTTTGGGGATGAAAGAGTGGGTCATAATAGTCACAGGGTATGCCATTGTCTTTGAGCATCTTTGCAAGTAACGTACTTGCTCCACAGCCAAAATCAAGTGCATGTTTAGGATTTCCTACCAAAGGCAATACAAAGTCCAAAAAACGCTGAAAATAGGCTCGATAGCCAGCATCATTTTCATCATTTTGATGCAGCGTATAGCGCACTTTTTGTGTGTTTAGGTCTTGATGGTGTTCAGCAGACTTACACAAAAAGTCGCAGTGGGTGCAGCCAAAGTAAGCAATATTTGTTTTTACATCACAAAAAGAATGCATCTCATGATGACAGAGTGAACACAGCATTTTACCCCTTTAAAACGATTGTTATGTTACTATTAAATCAATTAATGCAAGGAATACCACAAAATGAAAAGAAGAGCGTTTTTAACCACAAGTACACTCAGTGCAGCAGCTTTAGCACTGGGCGGATGCCATAAGCCTCAAGACCATAGCAAAGATGAAGTCTCAAGTGCACATAGAGGCAAAAAAGTAACGCTCAAACTTGCCACTTCATGGCCTGCGCACTTTCCTATCATGGGTACGGGTGTGGATGCCTTTGCTGCGCGTTGTTTGGAACTTAGCGGGGGGAGCTTAGAGATAAAAGTCTACGCCAAAGACATCCTTGTGCCTGCACTGCAGGTTTTTGATGCAGCTTCTGCGGGGCAAATAGACGCTTTTCACTCTGGGGTGTACTACTGGAAAGGTAAGAACTCTGCTTTTTCCATCTTTGGAGGTATGCCCTTAGGGCTTGTGAGTGAAGAGATGATTACTTGGATGAAGTTTGGTGGTGGGTATGCGCTTTGGCGTGAACTTTATGCTAAACACAACCTCTACCCACTCATCGGGGGTACAACAGGCCCTCAAATGGGGGGATGGTTCAAAAAAGAGATACACACCTTAGCTGACCTTCAAGGGCTCAAGATGCGTATCCCTGGTCTTGGGGGCGAAATCATGAAAAAACTCGGTGTCAGTCCTGTGCTTTTACCTGCAGGTGAGATTTTCACCTCATTAGAGCGTGGCACTATTGATGCGACCGAATGGGTTGGACCTGCGCTTGATAGCATGATGGGCTTTGCAAAAGCAGCACCCTACTACTACACAGGATGGCATGAACCAGGCTCTATCCTTGAACTCACTTTTAACAAAACTTCATGGGAGAAACTCAGCTCTGAGCATCAAGCCATTATCACTGTAGCCTGTGAAGAGATGACAAGCGTCATGCTACAAAAATTTCGGTACGAAAATGCCAAAGCCTTTGCTGTGTTACCAAAAACTGTAGAGATCAAAACATTTCCTAAAGATGTCATCGATGCAGCAAAAACAGCACTGAGCGAAGTGCTTAAGTTTGAGAGTACCAAAAACGAGGACTTCAAGCGAGTTCTAGCAAGCTACGAAGCCTTCAGTGCACTCAATAAGCCATGGGATGACATCAGCACCAAGAGCTTTTTGCAGATACGAGCATAAAACTTAAGGCTTTAAGGTCATCAAATCTTTTGCAACTGTGATTTTACCCTTGTACTTTTGCTTGATAATCTTAATACTTTCATTGATTTTAGGTTCAGATCGTCTCATGATATGGCTCAATACCAAATGATTTGTTTTTGACTCCGCTGCTACTTCTGCGATGACCGAAGGTTGCATGTGTAAACCTTTTGCAATCTTATCTGTGTGTTCAGGTATGGCGTAATCGGCAATCAAAATATCTGCATTTTGTGCTAGCAATCCTAAAGAATTATTCTCATTGTTGGTGTCACCACTAAAAACGATACTTTTACCCTGTACATCAACGCGATACGCCAACGCAGGCACGATACCATGATGGACACCTATGCTCTGTATTTTATAGCCCTGCATTTGTACTGTGTTGTTTTTTTGTGTCAATACTTTTGGGATAACCTGAAACGATTGACTTTCGGGGGTGAGCGTATCGGACATATAGGCGTATGCTCCTTTTTCACCCAAAAGTCGCTGAACAAGCACTTCAACTGAAGGAAAAGCATCGTTTCCTTCAGCTCCATAAATCGGCAAGGACCTTGTACGGTCGGTAAAAAAACCTGCTTTGATAAAAGCAGACAAATCATTGACATGGTCGATGTGGCTATGGGTCAATAAAATCGCGTCCAAATCTTCAAGTTTTGCACCGCTTTGACTAAAACGCAAAAATGTCCCGCCACCACAGTCGATGAGAAGACGAGATTTGCCATCTATCCAAACAATATACCCACTCGATGCGCGCTTACCAAGTTCTGGCCCACCCGAGCCTAAGATCTGAACACGAACATCAGAAGCATTCGCCCATAGTGCTAAAACCAAAAGTAGAATGATTTTTAACATGCGCCATCTTTACAATTCTTTTTGGTCATACAAGCATCAATACCATATCTTCCGCCACCATGCGTTAGAAGGAGAAAAAGCATCAATAAATAATAAAGCGGTATCTCAAATCCATTATCTCCTGCAGGAAAACCGTGAGTCCAATGCACCATCGTAATCGCCACAACCATAATAACCATAAGAGGTAGTGAAATCAGACGAACCCCAAGCCCTAAAACAAGCAATATCACACCTAATGATTCAACAGATGCTGCCATGTAGGCATTGAGTAGTGGAAAAGGCAGACCGAGGTCTTCACCAAACCATTGCGCTACAGCACCAATATCTGACCATTTTCCCATCACTGGTTCATAAAAACCATACGCCAAAACAAGACGAATCAAAAGCAATGAAGCATCTCTTCCTTTATCTAAAACCCTATCTATATTCTCTCTGATTGTATTCATTTTATATCATCCTTTTTGATTGATTAAAGTCTTTACAAGATAAATTTCCAGAGGAACACCCAAACTTCACTGCAGTGTATCTGCCTGCCTAAATCATCTTATAATTCACACATCTAAGTATAGGCAATAGTATCTCCTTAAGTCTGTGATGAATGTCACACAAATACAAGCCAAATAGAGAGTATAATTAAAAATGAAGTTGGAAATTGGCTATCAAAAATGATACATAAGGAGTTGCTGTGTTGCGTGCTTATGAAGAGTTTTCTCGTTTAAGTGAATATGGAAAATCACTCTCACTGCTCTTTGCTAGACTAATTCTAAGTTATGGGTTTTACCAACCTGCGATGATGAAATGGCAAGATATACCCTCAGTTGCTGAGTGGTTCGACTCTTTAGGCATACCTTTTCCTGCCTTAGGAGCTTACTTAGCAAGTACCGCTGAAAGTGCTGGGGTCATTCTACTAGCAGTAGGGTTTCTGACACGATGGATTTCGCTGCCTCTTATTGTTGTTATGTTGGTTGCTATAGTCAGTGTTCATCTGGAAAATGGTTTTTCTGCTTCTGATAATGGATTTGAGATACCACTGTATTATCTGCTGATACTTTTGGTTTTACTGGTTCATGGGGCTGGAAGATTTAGTATGGATCGTGCTATCTTTGGCGAAAAGAGCTAAGCATGGAAGAATTAGTTCAATTTAGTAACCACATAGAAACATACGACTTTTCCGTTTTAGTCTTCTTAATTAAAGCCTTTATCGCTGTTTTTGCACTGATTGCTTTGGTTGTTTTTATTTATGATAGATTCATCCAACGCGAGGATCAACTCCTGATTAACTATCCGCTTATTGGGCGTATGCGTTATGTTTTTTATGCACTTCGTGACCCGATGCGCCAGTATTTCGGTGATGAAAAATTTTATGAATCGTTTGACAAAGTCAAATGGGTCTATGATGCTGCTGAACGCAAAACGGCGTATGCTTCTTTTTCTCCAGGGCAACCGCTTAAAATGCCACGATTTTCAATCAAAAATGCCAACTGTGTCCTCAATACCGATGATGTCAATGATGATTTTTCAGTTACATTTGGTGAAAGCTCCCCCCATCCTTTCAAGAGTAAATCAGTCTTTGGGCGTAGTGCCATGAGTGATGGTTCTATCTCACCTGAGGGAACAAGAGCTTTTGCCAAAGGGGCTTACCTTGGTGGATTTCCTATCAATACAGGAGAAGGAAGTCTCACCTCTAACTTTCTCTACACACATCGCTACACAGCAGAACGCGCAGGCTACTTAGATATTGTAGAAGGTACTCTTTTTGCTAAAACCATCTATAAAATCCTCAAATTCATCCTCAACGATGCCATTGCCATAGAAGTCTATAAACACATGGTCATCAATAGTAAAGAAGGTGAGAGCTATCTTTTTGACGAAGAAGCAGTACTGTGCTACCGCGTAAACTGGAACGCAGAACTCGATGTTTTTCCTAAAGAAGTTCCTTCTGATATCCCCGATATTATTTTTCAAATGGGCAGTGGTTTGTATGGTGTGCGCGACAAAGAGGGTAAATTTGATGCGCTGCGTTACCAAAAAACAATGCGTTTTGCCAAAATGACCGAGATAAAAATGGCACAAGGGGCAAAACAAACAGGCGGTAAACTGCTTGCAGAAAAAGTGAGTGAAGCCGTTGCTTACTATCGTGGTGTTACGCCTCATCAAGATCTTTTCTCCCCCAATCAGTTCCCGCATGCTCACAACCTCGAAGAACTGTTTGATTTTATAGCTCAGCTCAAAACACTTTCTAGCAAACCTGTAGGGATTAAAATCGTTATCTCTTCAAAGAAAGCATTTGACGAATACGCGCATCTCATCAAACAAAAAATCGATGAAGGCTCACAAGCGTATCCTGACTTCATCACGATTGACGGGAGTGATGGTGGGAGTGGTGCTGCACCCATTGAGATGATGTTAAGTGTGGGGATGGGGCTAACCAAAGCACTTCATCTGGCAGAGCTTACCCTTAGAGAGCTTGGCATTCGCGACCATATCAAGCTTATCGCTAGCGAAAAAGTACTCACTCCTGATGATGCGATAGTCTTGTTTGCCTTGGGTGCAGATTACATCGGTATTGCGCGTGCGTTTATGATGAGTGCGGGGTGCATTCGCGCAAGAGAGTGTGCAGGAGCACATGGAAGACACTGTCCTGTAGGACTTGCCACACAAGACAAGCGAAAACGGGCATCGTTTCTTGTTGAGAAGAAAGCACAAAATGTTGCTTCTTACCACAAACAACTCTTACAAGGTGTTCGTCAACTCTTAGCTGTTACAGGGGTCAATCACCTCTCAAAGCTCAATCAATCACATCTTTTTTTCAAAGACCAAACAGGTAAAACCTATATGAACATCGATACCTATTTTGATGAATCATTCATAGATTAAACAGTATTATGCGCCCGTGTAAAGCTGTCTGGGTCTTGCTATTTTGGATGTTTTGTCTTTCTTGAACTCTATCCATTGACTCACCCACCCCACAGTTCTGCCTATTACAAAAATAGGCGTGAACATATTTTTCGGTATCTTAAGTGCCGTTAAAATCACGCCTGTATAAAAATCAATATTGGGATACAGTTTTCGTGAGATAAAATAGTCATCACTTAAGGCAATCTCTTCTATTTTGCCCGCTATGTCCATCAAATGCGAATCTAACTTTAGCTCAGTCTTCAGCTCATCTTGAAGTTGTTTAAGTATCTTGGCTCTTGGGTCGAAGTTTTTATAGACACGATGCCCAAAGCCCATCAACCTAAAGTCATCATGGGGGTCTTTGGCTCTTGCGATGAACGCTTCCACATGCTCCACACTTCCTATGTGCTCAAGTTGGGCGATGACAGACTCATTGGCTCCTCCATGTGCACGACCCCAAAGTGCCGAAATACCAGATGCGATAGCCACATAAGGATGCGCTCCTGTTGACGCAACACCACGCACCACCGTTGTAGATGCATTTTGTTCATGGTCTGCATGCAAAGTAAAGATAGCATCAAGCGCACGCACCTCAACCTCTCTTATCTCTTCGTGCCCACCCTTACCCAAATGCATCTTGCCACCAGGATAAGCACGCATCATCGTAAGAAAATTTCGAGTAAATCCCAAATCAATATCGGGCTGGATAAAAGGTATCCCCAAAGAGTGTCTATAGGCAAATGCGGTGATGGTAGGCATCTTAGCGATGATGCGCCGCGCCATCTCTTTGTACTCTTCTTCATTTTCTATATCGAGATGGTCAGCATAAAAGCTTGAGAGTGCGGTGACGCTTGCACTTAGTGTCGCCATCGGGTGTGCATTGTCAGGAAAAGCATTAAAAAGATTACACAACCCTTCATGCAAAAAGGCACGATGACGCAACTCCAAATCAAAGTCACGAAGCTCTTCCTCTCTAGGCAGCGCCCCCTCAAGAAGCAAGTAACAAGTCTCCAGATAAGTATGTCGTGTCGCCAAATCTTCTATGGGCACACCCCTGTAACGCAACTCACCCTTATTGCCATCTATGAATGTGACGGCAGATTGGCAACACGCTGTAGATGTGTACCCAGGGTCATAAGTAAACATACCCGTGTCCTCAAAAAAAGTACGCATATCAACAACCGATGCCCCTCTTGTTGCCTCCAGTATGGAGTATTCGTATGTTTCGCCTGAGTTATTATTGATGAGTGTTACTGTATTTTTTTTCACTAGAGCCACCTTTTGCAGATT
>DYTF01000214.1 GCA_020726105.1 Sulfurovum sp.
CCTGATAATCAGATATAGTTATTTTTTCATTTTCATTTGTAGTACACTGGGGGGTATTGATTATTAGGGTTTTAAGTATTTACTTTGCAGCCATGTATTTTAAAGTATCAGGTAGACATAATCCACACACCAACAAACCTGGTTGGTATTATCGGTTAGTAGAAAGTTATCGCAATGCCGATGACAGGGTTTGTCATCGCACGATGTTGAATGTAGGTTTTCTGGAAGGTTTAACAACGGATCAAATGAACTTGATACAAAAGATGCTTACGCAGCGTTGCGAGAATACCAACAATTTATTGTTTGATTTGCCTTTAAGCGATGATATAATTGTAAATCAACATGTTGATTTATATTATAAGCGTTTAGTTGATGAGAAACGGATTGATGTTCTTGTTGCCTCTCCCAAAAAGAAGCCTTACTCTAAAGGTAAAGATTTGGAGATAATCGACATGAACAGTATTAGGAATAAAGAAGTTCGGGAAATAGGTGCCGAATGGTTGTGCTATCAAGCAGCTGAGCAATTGCAAATCAGCACATTTCTCTCATCTGAGGGTTGGAGTGAGCAAGATATACGATTAGCGCAAACTCATATTATCAGTCGAGCAGTATATCCTGCCTCCGAAGCAGAAACGAGCCGTTGGATAAAAGAAAACTCAGCCGTTTGCGAAGTAACGGGTTATAATATCGAAAAAGTAACCAAAGACCGGTTGTATACCATTGCCAAGAAGCTATATTCAGTAAAAGATGGATTGGAGCAACATTTATCGCTTCGTACCAACGAATTGTTTGACATAGAGGACAAAATAATGCTTTACGACTTGACCAACACCTATTTCGAGGGTCGTAAACAAGGAAGTAAATTAGCCAAATTTGGTCGTAGCAAAGAAAAGCGCAGCGATGCCAGACTGGTAGTTTTAGCATTGGTAATCAATCCCGAAGGATTTATCAAATACTCATCCATATTGGAAGGTAATATGTCCGACCCCAGCACGCTGGAGGGTATGATAACCAAACTCAGAGTGAAAACCTCCAACTCGGCCAAAAAGGCATTGGTGGTGATTGACGCTGGTATTGCCACAGAGGATAACCTGAAAATGATTCGAGAAAAGGGTTACGATTATATGTGTGTTTCTCGCTCAACGTTGAAAAATTATA
>DYTF01000215.1 GCA_020726105.1 Sulfurovum sp.
GAAGCCTGAGGGAACCCAGTGGCAAAAAACCGGGAGGTCAACCAGGACACGAAGGCGTTACCCTTGAGATGGTTGAAAAACCGGACGAGATTATTGAACATATTCCTCAATTTTGCACCTGTTGTGGTCGTGATATAAGCCATATTCAGGCAGAGTTGGTCGAAAGTCGTCAGGAAGTTGTCCTTCCGGTGATAAAACCGATCTTTATCGAACATCAAGCATTTCAAAGAAAATGCACATGCGGCAATACGGTGATCGCTGATTTTCCCGATGGCATCACGCCCGGCATCAGCTACGGAGAAAACGTTGAAACCCTTGCAGCCTATCTGAGCGCCCGTCAGTTTGTTCCCTTTCAACGGCTGGCAGAATTGTTCCGGTATGTGTTTAATACACCTATCTGTGAAGGTGCATTGGTAAAAGCAATTAACCGGGTTGCCGAAAAAGCCATTCCCGCATATGAACTCATCCGGAAACGGGTAGAAACCGCTGATGTTAATGGTGGAGATGAGACTGGAATGAAAATCAACGGGCAGAAAGGATGGTTCTGGACGCTTCAGGGAAAACTATTCACTTTCATCATTGCTTCGCTCAACAGAGGGGCACAAACCCTTTATCAACATTTCCCAAATGGGCTTGCTTTTTCTGTCCTTGTTCATGATTGTTGGAGGTGTTATTTTAAATTTCCCGCTGTTGCCCATCAAATCTGTTTGTCCCATTTGCTGCGTGAATTCAATCATGTAAGCGATTGCTACAAAATTAAATGGGCAACTGATTTTAAACAACTTCTGATTGAAACCATTGCCTTTAAAAAGACACTCCTGCCAGAGGATTATCACAAAACATTAATTCAAAGAACGCAATTCGAAGAACGGCTTGACATATTACTACAAGAACCCATCAAGAAAAAACATCCAATAGCAAAAAAACTGCAAAATCGTTTGACAAAATACCGACAACATGTCTTTCCTTTCTTGTACTATCATCAGGTACCGCCAGATAACAATGGTTCAGAACGAGCCATTCGCAATGTCAAAGTGAAGCAAAAAATATCCGGCCAGTTCAAGTCTGTCAAAGGGGCAGAGTCGTTTGCAATCCTTCGATCTGTGATTGATACCTCGATTAAAAATAACCTGAATCCTTTGCATTCTCTTT
>DYTF01000216.1 GCA_020726105.1 Sulfurovum sp.
AAGAAAATTCCTTCGCTAATTCACCTGTGATACGTTTTGAGACACGAGCTTCTCTATTAGGCACAATGACATACTTTATAGTAAGCTACCGTCTTAAAGACGGTAGTTATTTATTTACTTGAACCAAATTCTACAGCACCCATGTCAATAGTGTCATTGTGAATTCTTTTGTTCCCAACCATATCGGTTTTGAGTAGCTCTATCATTTGATTATAAATAGCATCATTACCTATAATGGTTTTATAGGTGGCACTGCTTGGATTGAGTCCTTTATTAATCGCAACAGAGTTAGCCATTAAACTTACATTATCATCAGCTAAGGCAATATCCCCATCAGAAAGTTGCAAATTATTTTTCTTAATAACATTATGTGAACCTTCATTGATTTTTGTATAATCAATATAGTTGTTGTACACTTTAGAGTCTCCATTGAAAACAATATCTTGGGTATTTTCAGAAAAGATATTATTGATAAAAATCCCCATACTACAGATAGCCGTAGAGTTACCCACAAAAGTATTATTACTTATATAATGTATATCACTAGCATAGCTCATACGATCAGCATAAAACCCACTACTATTGGAGTTAAAGGTTGAGTTGGTTACCTTTGTTGCACCAAAAGCATCAAACCCACCACCAGAATCAGCACTATTGGAGTTAAAGGTTGAGTTGGTTACCGTTACACTACCTTGAGCAACATGAAATCCACCACCAGAATCAGCACTATTGGAGCTAAAGATTGAGTTGGTTACCGTTGCACTGTCAGCATAAAACCCACCACCACTATAATAAACACTATTGGAGCTAAAGGTTGAGTTGGTTACCGTTGCACTGCTAGCAGCATAAAACCCACCACTATAACTAGCCATATTGGAGTTAAAGGTTGAGTTGGTTACCGTTGCACTGTTAGCATAAAACCCACCACCACTATAATTAGCAATATTGGAGCTAAAGATTGAGTTGGTTACCGTTGCACTGTTAGCATAAAACCCACCACCACTATAATTAGCAATATTGGAGGTAAATAAACAATTGTCAATTACAATATGACTACCCGTATAGATCTCACCACTATAGATACCACTGCCCTTAAAAGATTTACCATTAGCAACAGAGATGTTTTTAACTGTTAATGTAGAGCTTTTG
>DYTF01000217.1 GCA_020726105.1 Sulfurovum sp.
ATAAACTAAAATATAATATGTAAGTTTACTATAAATATCTTAAAAAAAGTATCTTTGGAAATAACTTAACATCTTTACACCAACCTCTCCATTGCCCTTTCAGGACATTTTGGTGTAGTAAATCCAAACTTTGCATAAAGCTCATGGGCATCGTGTGTATCAAGTCGCCATCTTGTCACATCTCGCAATTCCTCGCTACTCACGACATGCTCTATCAATATCTTTCCAAGTCCTTGTCCACGATACTCTTCCAAGATAAAAACATCCATGATATAGGCATAAACCGCCAAATCACTCACAACTCTAGCAAATCCGCATTGTCTGCCTTCCTTATTATAAACACCAAAACAAATAGAATTTTCTATGCTTTTTTGCACTTGCTCAATGCTTCGCCCCTTCGCCCAGTATGCACGATTTGATAAGTAGTCGTGGATGATTTCAATATCTAGTTTGTTTTTGTTTGATGAAACTGTGTAGTTTTGCATTGATTTCCCCATTTTAAACACTTACAATGCTCACAAAACTATCCGCATTAAACTCAATATTTCCATCATTATGCAAAGAGTGTAAATGTTCCAAATACTCCTGCTCAAATTTTCGATAGTTCTGTCCTAATTGATTTAAACGCCCTTGATAACCTGTGCTATTTAGCAGTTTCCACCACTCATCTATGCTCATAGCAAATCGTATATCGATTGGGTGGATTTGTAAATTTTGATATGCCACTAAAGAAGAAAACTCCTCTATCTCTTCGGTTGTAATGAGTCGTTTTTTATCTTCTCGCAAAGGAGATTTGATATTGTGATTGCTCTCTAGCATCTCCAAAAATATCTTTGAATATGGTTGAAAAGCATTTGTAGTCCAAGTCGAAAATACAAATTTACCTCCAGTTTTGAGCTTACTGCACACATCACAAAAAACTTGCTCCATTTGTGGATAAAAAAAGAGTCCATACCCACAAGTGATAACATCAAACTGCATACCATCAAAATCTAACTTTTCCACATCTTGGAGATAGTAAGTGATATTTGTGATATTTCCTTTTGCAGTTTTCTCTTCTGCATATTTAAGCATTTTACTAGAGATGTCCACCCCATAAATAGTAGCTTTTGGAAACTTTTTAGCAAGTTCGATAGCGATATTTCCAG
>DYTF01000021.1:0-7647 GCA_020726105.1 Sulfurovum sp.
TCTTTCATAGGCACTCTGCCTATGATTTAGAGCCAAACACGCCCCTATTTTTGGGATGCGTGTTTGGCTTTTTTCATTCCTCTCACCTCTTACATTTCACTCACTAGCAATGTTATCAAAATGTTATACTTATAGGGCAAAATCTGCACCTAAATCAATCCCGATTTTGAATAAAAACAAAGGAAGAGCAATGGGTCATTTAAAACAGTTGGTTTTAACATCAACACTACTGGCAATCACATCCACGACACTGAGTGCAGCAGAAAACGAAGCGATGATAGCCTCTATCATGAAGCTAAGAGGCGAAGTAGAAGGTCTCTATACGCAGATAGATGCCAACAAAGAGAGCTACAAATCTCAGATGAAATCGTTTGCAGTGCAAATAGCAGACAACGAATCGCAAGTCAACCGCAAAGAAACAGCGACTAAAGTAGCCAACGCTGAAGCACAAAAGCTTCAAGAGCAAGTGATGCAAAAAGGTGCAATCACCAGTGACCTCAAGCCGATGCTGACAGTGGCGATTGATAATCTTGAAACTGTCATCAAAAATGGGATGCCTTTTAAGACAAGCGAAAGAGTGGCAGAACTCCAAAAAATAAAAACAGACCTTGCTAGCAACAGTATCACCCAAGAAAAAGCACTCTCGTTGGTATGGGCAAGTTATGATGACACACTTAGGATGACAAAAGAAATCGGGATGTTCAAACAACTTATTGAAGTGAACAATGAGCAAAAGATGGCAAAAGTAGCCAAAATCGGTACAGCAATGATGTTTTTTATGACACCAGATGAAGAAATCGGGTATGTGAAAAACGATGGCGGCGCGTACAGTTTTGTACTTGCAGAAGATGAAACAAGCAAAGAGCAAATCGTCGCACTCTTTGATGCGTTACAAAAACAAATCAGAACAGGGTACTTTTCCTTGCCCAATGCACTGATCGTAGCAGGAGCGAAATAAATGAAAAAAATACTAATCATAATAGCAGCATTGTTCGCAGTAAACACAGTGCAAGCGAGTGAACTCAGTGATGCGTACAAAAAAGAGTACACCTTTTTACAAGCACAAAAAAGTGAGCTACAAAGCAGACTCATCAAAGAAGAAGGGCAACAAAAACAAGACATCGGCGTAGCAGGTGAAAAACTTGAAGCATTGCAAACCAAACTCATAGAAGTATCAGACACACTCAAAGACTCACAAGAAAACCTTGAAACAGTAAGCAAAAAAGCAGCAGAAGTATCTGAAAACAGCGACACAACATCGGTTGTGACGATGCAAGCTATCGCGGCATTGTCTGAGTATGGCGTGAAGATAGACGACAGCAACAAGACCACTAACCTCGAGAAACTCACAACAGCGTTTGCTCAGTCATCAAAACTGTACACAACACTCTCTTCAGTTAGAAGTGAGAAAGGCAAGTTTTACTTGCCAAATGGTAAGCCTGTTGAAGCGGACATCATCAAAGTAGGTAACATCGCTGCCTTTGGTGTGTCAAGCGAAGCATCAGGTGCTTTAGCGCCAGCAGGTGAAGGACAGTATAAACTCTGGAACGGCACAGAAGCAAATGAAGTTGCAAAAGCACTTCTTTCAGGTGAACATCCTGAATCACTTCATGTCTTTGTTTATGAAAACCTTGATAAAGAAATTGAGTTCACAAAAGAGAAAACACTTGGTGATACACTTAAGGCAGGTGGAACAATCGGGTACATCATTATAGCACTTGGATTGCTAGGTTTGGTTTTGGTTGGACTTAGAGCGATGTTACTCTCACAAAATAGCTCCAATGTAGAGGAACTCACGCAGAGCGTTGTGCAAAATCTTGAAACCAAGGGTGTTGAAGCTGCACAAGCCGTCATAAAAGACCAAAAAGGCTCAACCGCGAGAGTGCTCAAAGCTACTTTAAGAAACATCACGGGAGACAGAGAACATATTGAAGATATTGTTATGGAAAATATCCTTAATGAAAGTTCAGCCATCGACAAGTTTGGCTCATTTGTTATGGTTATCGCAGCCGTTGCACCACTCATGGGACTTCTTGGTACGGTTACGGGTATGATTACGACATTTGATACTATCACCGAGTTTGGTACAGGTGATCCAAAACTTCTCTCAGGCGGTATCTCTGAAGCATTGGTGACTACAGAGTTAGGTCTTGTTGTTGCTATACCATTGATGTTGTTGGGTAATCTTATGAGCGGTTGGGCACAAAAGATTAAAGACTCTATGGAACAAGGTGCATTACAAGTAGTCAATGCCTTTGAGAAACACAAAGCAAAGAGATAATCATGTTTTCCACCATAGGAGAGTTTGTCACCCTTATGAACGCTGGAGGGTGGGTCATGTGGGTACTTTTTGCACTCAATCTTGCACTTTGGTATGGTCTTGGATACAGGTACTTGATGCTTCGAAGAGGAACTGAAGGAAGCATCAGGAGACTTGTAGTAAAACATCAAACAAGAGGTAAAGAGCAAGCATTAAGAGGCTTGTTAGACTATGCAGTAGCAGACGCAGTCACTGCATCAGACGAGGCAGAGCAACTTGGTTTGGCACGAAGAGATTATGTCGAAGGCGCATTGTTTCCTTATATGACTTCGGTCGGGAAATATGCTACTTTGGTGGGCACTATCGTCATGCTTGCGCCCCTTATAGGGCTTTTGGGAACGGTTATAGGGATGATAGAGACTTTTGATGCTTTGCAGACAGGCTCTGTGTTTTCCCAAGCTTCGAGTATCTCTGGTGGTATCTCTAAGGCACTCTACACAACGGAATTAGGGCTTGTTGTCTCTGTACCTGGGCTTATCTTAGGTAAGATACTTGACAAACAAGAAGAGCGATATGAGCTGGATTTTGAGCAAATCGCGGATGTAATATGTACAAAGGATGAGTATGAGATTTAGACCCAAAAAACAAAATGTGGACAATGTAGATGTAACACCAATGATTGACATGGTATTTATCTTGCTAATCTTTTTTATGGTTACAACCACATTTGTCAAAGACATGAAGCTAGACTTAAACCGCCCTTCTGCAGCATCTGCTAGTAAAGCATCTTCTAAAGTAGTAAGAGTTTATATCGATAGCAGTAATGAAATTTACATTGACAACCAACCTGTAAAACTGTGGGCAGTTCAAAGTAAACTACGAGACCTCCTTAGAGACAGTGTAGAGAAGTCTGTTTTGGTTATCTCCGATACGACCATCCCTGTAGAGACACTCATCGATGTGGTAGACGAGTGTCGCCAAAGTGGTGCCAAAGATGTTGCAGTTTCAACAACTAAAGAGATAGGGTAAGTTCTATGTCTGTTACTAAAAATATGAAGCGCAACAGAGGGCGAGCAGCATTATTGGCTATGTTTTTGGGCGCGGCACTACTGATGCTATTGGTCGTCTCTTTTAGTAAAGATGTTAAGAAAAAAGAAGAGGTCAAAAAAGATCCATTGCGTTACCTTAAAGTTGAAAAAAAACAAGATGTGCAAAAGCCAAAACCAAAGCCTAAGCCAAAACCAAAGAGTACACCCAAAGCACCCATCCCTGATCTCTCTTCACTATTGAGCGGTATCGCTATGGATATACCAGAGTTCAATCTAGGCAACCTAGGCGGCAATGCCAATGATTTGTTGGGTGACATAGCAAGAAACGCTGCACTCACCGAAGGAACAGCCGATACCGCACCCAAAGTCCTTTCTCGTTCGGCGATGCAGTATCCTGATGATGCCTTGAAAAAGAAAATCAAGGGTTATGTTGTCGTGAGTCTCTTGATTGATGTGGATGGAAGTATTGAGGCTGCAAAAGTAATAGAGTCATCACCTCAGGGCGTGTTTGATGCAGCAGCACTCAGTGGGGTGCGCTCATGGAGATTTGCACCTGGTAAGTACCAAGGTAAATCCGTCAAAGTATGGGTAAAACAAAAAGTCAGATTTGACTTTAACTAAGGAGTAGAGATGCAAAAAGTTTTAAAAATCACTTTGTGTATTGGTATGCTCTGCACTTTCGTGGGCGCAAAAGACGAGGTAGTACCAGAAATAGATCATTTGGCTGTAGCCAGCCTTATGACCTTTGATGGAAAGTTTGACAAAGCAAACGCCGAACTTGCTGAGGCAAAAAAGCACGATAAAAATCTTGACCTAGCAAAATACTACACCATCAAGAGTGTTATCGCGATGCAGAAAAACGAACACACGCAGGCGATAGAAGCTTTAAAAAAAGCCGTAGAAGCCACAAAAGTGAAAGTCTATAAGGCTCCAGAGCCAGCAAAAGAACAACGAGAGTATCTTTTTACTGTTGCTTCAGAGCCAAAAAAGGCACCCGTTAGCACAGAGCCAGTTTTTGACGGAGAAAAAATCAGAAAAGAAGAGTTAGTCAAACTCTACACGCATCTAAGCCAAGAGTCATACAAGGCAGAGAACTATCTCGATACCGTGAAATACCTTGACCTTCAAGGCAAAGCAGGAAGAGACGATGCAAGTAAGTATATGTTAAGAGCAGATTGTTATTGGAAGGCCAATCACAAAGACGCTGCAGTGGACATCCTCAACAAAGGTGCAAAAATCTTTGGAAACGACCAGTCGTTGTTGAAGCAAAAATTTTATTATTTTACTGAACTGGGTCTTTATCAAGAGGCTATTGAAAGTGCGAAGGATTATATGAAGCGTTCAGCGCCCAACGCTAAAGAGTATATGGCACTCGCACAAATGCTCATCACAGCAGGGCAGAGAGACGAAGCGCTAGCTTTACTAGAAGAGACTAGAATGCTTTTTCCTGGGGATGCACAGGTGGCTTTATTGCTTGGTCACCTTTATATGAAAACGGGTATGGCATTTACAACTGCAGGTTTATTTGAAGAAGCATCATACTACGACAATAAATATGTCAAAGAGGCAGCAGAGATACACAGAAGAGTCGGATTGGCATCACACGCACTTTATCTGAATTCTCAAATAAGCGATAATGTAGAAAAGCTCAAGCAAAAGATTGCCATTTATGTAGACCGTGAAGAGTATGAAAACATCATAGGACTCATCGACGCGCTAGAGCGATACAAGATGCTTGATGATGACAACATCAGATACGCGGTAGCCTATGCGTACTATATGGCAAAAGACTATGTAGAGGCGGAAAAACAACTCAAACTCATAACAGATGATGAGTTGTTTTCAAAAGCAACGATTATCAGAAAAAATATAGAAAAATGTCAAAACGACGCGATGGAGTGCATATAATATGAAACAGATTTTTAAGATAAGTTTAGTACTGCTTGTGTCACTTTCAGCGTTGTTTTCTTCTGAAGCAAAAACAGGAACTTTAACCACAATTGTCTTTAAAGATGAAGTGCCATTGGCAGGAAGTATCGTAACAGTAGATGGTAGCAAGCACTATACAACTGACAGCGATGGTGCAGTGAAGACAACACTTTCAGCGGGACAGCATAGCCTTGAAATAGTCGGAAAAGGAAGCAAAAAAGAAAATCTTGGGTACTTTAAAAAATCCATCTTAGTCAAAGAAAGTAGAGATACACAAGTCATCTCCACTTTTACGACACGCGGCAAGACACCTCTCGTCTCTGTCGATACGCCTGTTGGCACACTCACACAAGCCAAAACCGCACAAGCGGTAGCTGTAACAGGCAAAGGAAGACTCAACGGACTCATCCTTTCATCTGAAGGAAAGACGCCTATTTCTGGTGCAAGAGTATTTGTTAAGGGCACAGCGGTTGATGCAAGAACCGATGCAAATGGTAGATTTTCAGTTGAAGTTCCCTCAGGTGTGCCACTGAGTATCTCGGTGGTGCATACCGCGTTCAGTGCACAAACCATAGGCGGTGTGCAGGTAGCAAAAGATGGCAGTACTTCACGAACTGTGTCTTTGACGCCTGCGAGTATGGAGCTTGAAGAGTTCGTCGTACTTGCACCAAAAATAGAAGGCTCACTCAGTGAAGTTATCGCGGAAGAGAAAAACACAAACTCCATCACCAACATCATCGGAGCAGAGGCGATAGCCAAAAAAGGCGACAGCAGTGCTGCCTCTGCCCTTAAACGATCGTCTGGCATCACGCTAATTGGTAGCAAGGTGTATGTAAGAGGGCTTGGAGACAGATATGGAAACATTGAGCTTAACTCCATGCCACTTCCTGGTCCTAGCCCACTTAAAAGGCTTGTGCCACTGGATACTTTTCCTTCAGCTGTTATCGGTTCACTCAATGTACAAAAGAGTGGAGAAGCAAGCATACCTGCGAGCTTTGGTGGAGCGTATATTGACATTATCACAAGAAGTCAGGTTGCCAAAGACTACATCAAAGGCTCTTTTGAAGTTGGTGGCAGTAGTTACACGGGTGATAAAGTACCAACACAGAATGGTAGTACGGATGACATCTTGGGCTTCAATCAAGGGTACTGGGACAGACCATCGTTGGAGCTTAGTGGGGCAGACTTTAACAACCAGTATTTTCAAAGAGATTTTACAACGCCTTCGCAACCTTTGCCTGCAAATTTTAAATTTCAACTTGAAGGCGCAAGAGAGTTTGAGATAAACGATGACAATAAGCTCACCGTTATCGGCAATTATCAGTATGAGCAAAACAATAACTTCGTTGAACTGAATCAATTTACGCAAGATATTAGAGGGGAAGTCGTAGGCGTTGACACAACAGTGAATCCGCCGGTGTTCATCTTAGGACCACTTGAACTGGTGCCTCTTACTGCGACCAATACTAAGACAAGTAATTCAAATTATACGCATGTAGGTATGGTTGACTTAGGATATAGCTTTGCAGATGTATTTGGTGTGCATTATACGAAGCTGTACACCCATCAAGCCAACAAAAATACAGTACTTAGGACAATAGACGACATTGCTGGAGCAGATCAGACAAGTTATACATCTTACTTGCGATGGATAGAGACGACACTTGATGTTGATCAAATTAATGGTAATATGAAATATGAAGCACTTAATTTAGATTCAGAGCTTAAGTTTGGTGTTGAAAATGCAACATCCGTTTATGACAATCCAAATACACTCGAATATACCTTTGAGGAATGCGATGCAGGTCAGATAGCACAAGGATTGTGCCCTACGGGGAGACAACTGCCCCCAGTAACATCAAATCTCGAAACAAGAACTGAAAAATCTGAAGATGCGCAAAAAGCTTTTTATTTAAGCAATATAACCAAAGCACCATTTTTATTGAGCGAAGATGACTATATCGATATTGGGTATTCTGGTAGTAGTAAGACAAGGGTGTTTACAAGTGAACCAGGTAGATTTATAGAAAGAGGTGAAGTGCAAGGGGTGAGTGCTGATGCAGACGGAAATGTTATTGGCGACATTTCAACACTTTTGAACACTTATGCATCTAGCTTGAGTTATGCTTTAACACCACTTAACAACAGCGCCAACATCAATGCAAAGGTAGATGACAACAGTATCTACGCAAAGTACTTTACGAAGCCATTTGAACAAGTAGAGGTTATTGCTGGGGTTAGATACACAGATGTTACTCAAGAAACACAGACGCTTGACCCCAATAATCCGCTCAACAATACACTAGATACAATCACCAAAAGTGATTATTTTCCAAGTGCAAGTGCACGGTATAGCCATACCAAAGATGACATCTTCGATGTGGCGGTCTCTCAGACCTTTATCTTGCC
>DYTF01000021.1:7747-26590 GCA_020726105.1 Sulfurovum sp.
GCCATACCAAAGATGACATCTTCGATGTGGCGGTCTCTCAGACCTTTATCTTGCCCGATCTTGTTGAGTTTGCCAATGCTGTAATCGTTGCACCTACGGCGAAGCGTATTGACATTGTCGGAAACCCTGATTTGGTACCGACAGACATTACAACTTTTGACTTAAAGTATAGCCACTATTTAAGTGATGGAGAATTTTTGAAGGCAGGTGCATTTTATAAAGACTTGACCAATCCTATTGAAGATGCCGAAAACAAGTCTGCGAGTGATGAAGTGGCTACCTATACTTTTATCAACAGTGAGTCTGCAAGCATATACGGCTTAGAGCTAGATGGACGCGTTGGATTTGAACGGATGACAAATCTTGTCAGTGACACTTCTACAGACTGGTTGCATGACATCTACCTTTCGGGGAACTTTACACTACTAGAATCACAAGTTACGCTCACGCCTGAGCAGGCTCTGATTTATACAACTGCCGACAGAGGGCTACAAGGTCTTTCTCCTTATATTGTTAACTTAGCACTTGAGTATCAAGACGAAGACAGGCTGATAACGCTTCTTTATAATATTCAAGGTGAGAGACTCAGGCTGATAGGTTTTAAAAATGCACCGAGTGAAAACGAATTATTGGGTATCCCTGATACTTATGAGATCCCCCCTCATGTGGTTGACTTGGTTTGGAAAGAAACGGTTTATAAAGATGTGGATGTGACGCTTAAACTTGGCAATTTGCTTGACGATGAAACCGTTTGGTATAGATTTGGTGGTTCTTTACTTAAGGGTGAAGGCACTTCAAGAGACTATGCTAGAGAAAATCTAGTCTCAGATCGATTTAAAACAGGTCGAGTCTATAGATTAGGAATATCTTACAAGTATTGATTTTATGTTCATGCAGGCAATAAAATAAAACAGTAAAGTGGGTACTTTGTTGCCAAACACCACTAAAGCAGATAAGATATTGGTATGGAAAATAAAAATATAGAGATAGTGGTCATAGAAGATGATGAAGATATTTTAGAGTTACTCGAATATCATCTCAGTAAAGAAGGTTATACCGTAACAGGGTTTTTGTCTACTGAAAATGTTGAGAAGTTTTTAGAAGAAGAAAATCCTGCACTGATGATAGTGGACAGAAATCTCCCCGGTCTTGAAGGCAGTGAGTTTGTAGCACAGATGAGAGAAACGGGTTATGATATGCCTGTTATTTTTTTAACCGCAAAAGATAAAGAGAAAGACCTTGAAGAAGGTTTTCATTGTGGGGGTGACGATTATCTCATCAAGCCCTTTAATACCAAAGAGCTTCTTTTGAGGGTATCTGCACTTCTAAAGCGCTCGGGCATACGGGCTACCCAAAAAGCCAAATACAGAGACTTGGTTCTTGACATGAGCAAGCGAGAGTTATTTGTCAATGATGAAATCGTAGAACTCACAAATCTAGAGTTTAGACTCCTTCATGCTTTTGTTAAAAATCCAAACCAACCTTTAGACAGAGATTATTTGCGCGATGAAGTGTGGGGCGATGACAGCAGCAAGTTCCATGATAAAACAGTCAATGTAGCCATGAATCGACTCAAAAAGAAGATAGACCCAAGCGGCACAAAAGAGTATTTTGTGCCTGTTTGGGGCGTAGGTTACAAACTCATATAGTACGATAGCATTCAGCCCTGTGTTATGTATTTGTTACTCCTTTTTCTTACAATCTGATTTTAAATAATGTTTCTAGGCGGGAGGAGAATAGCTTCAGATGATGGTTGATGTAGAAAAAAAGAGTATCGAGCTACATGGTGCTATGCCAACTGTTGCGTCTATTCTACTCATTGGCAGCGAGAACGCAAGACATCAATGGCCGATTGCTTATTTTCATAAAGAAAGATTTAAGACCATAGAGATAGAATCTTTTGAAGCAGCAAAAATCGCGATGCAAGATGAGATTGATTTGATAGTCTTGGATGTGAGTCATGCAGAAACAGAAGGTGTTGATTTTGTTTCAAAAATGCGTGAAGTGGGTGATAACACCCCTGTTATTTTTGTGTCAGACAAAACAAAAGAAATGATAGTAGAAAAAGCGTTTAAGTGTGGGGGTGACGACTATCTTAAAAAACCTTTCGGGACAAAAGAGTTGATATGCCGAATCAAGGCTATACTAAAGCGAACGCAAGTCACACAATGTAAAAAGCTCAAAGTAAGAGACATCGTGATGGACTTTAGTTCGCGTAGGGTCTTTGTGCATCAAGCCGAAGTGATGCTTACAAGGTTAGAATTTAAATTACTTGAGATTTTTCTAAAAAATAAAAACAGGGCCTTGGAGCGACACTTTCTTCTGGAACAGATTTGGTTTGATAATGCATTTACACAAAAACGAACAATTAATGTCACAATTAACCGACTCAAAAAAAAGATAGACCCACTCAACAACAAAAATTATATCCTCCCAATTCGAGGCATCGGATACAAGTTTCAGCAATAGCTTTATGGGTTAGAAGCAAAGAATAAAGCTATTTAGATTGTCATTGAAAAAATGCGTTTTTCAGCCTGATTTGCAACAAGACGCAGGTCAAATGCCATGCAAACATTGCGCACAAACATTCGTGCTGACTCTTTGACTACAAGTCGATTTCCATAGACCTCGACGAGATTGTCATCAATCATCTCTTGAAGTTTGGCTAAAATAGAATCCATTTGGGCAAGCTTCATTGCCTCTTCGTCCCAAGATGTTTCGAGATTGCACATGATGTTAAGAATGTGTTTTCGTACGATCAAATCCTCTTTGCTTAAAAGATGACCACGAAAGAGTGGAAGTTCACCTCTTGAGACACGCTTTTCATACTCCGCGACCTGTTTTTCGTTTTGGACAAAACCATACCAGCTATCTGAAATGGCTGACATCCCAAGACCTATCATCAGTTGTGTTTTACCTGCGGTATAGCCCATAAAATTACGATGAAGTTGGTTGTCTTGCATCGCTTTGTACATTTTATCGTGTGGCAAGGCAAAATGATCCATGCCTATCTCGACATACCCAGCTTCAAAAAAAAGTTGTTTACCTAGCTCATAAAGTTCTCGTTTGTACTCATCTTTAGGGAGGTCGTTTTCGTCAAATCCTCGCTGTCCCACACCTCTAATCCACGGGACATGCGCATAGCTATAATAAGCGATTCGGTCAGGCATAAGTTTGAGTGTGTTGGCGATGGTGGTTTTTATATTTTCTTTGTTTTGGTGAGGAAGTCCGAAGATAATATCGTGACTGATTGATTCATAACCGATTTTTTTTGCCATGGCGTGAATCTGCTCGACATCTTCAAAACTCTGAATACGATTGATGGCTTTCTGTACGGTCGGATCATAGTCTTGTATCCCAAAACTGGTACGCCTAAAGCCAAGATCAAAGAGGACTTGAAGTTGCTCTTCGCTCGTAAAATTAGGGTGTGCTTCAAAGCTAAAGTCATAGACTTCAGGGTGTTTGGCGTAGGAAAAAAGTCCATCTATAAGGCGCTTGAGATTGTGTGCGCTAAAAAAAGTAGGTGTACCACCACCAAGGTGAATCTCACGAAGCGTCGGTGTTTCGCCAAAGAGTTCAACATAGAGCCTCCACTCAGCCAAAAGCGCATCAATATAAGAATCTTCAACACTATGCTGTACGGTGATATGCTTATGACAGGCGCAAAATGTACAAAGATTTTCACAATAAGGCAGGTGAATATAGAGGCTGATTCCTTCTTTTGTATTGCTCTCATCAAAAGAGCGCTTTACAGTTTGAATCCATTCATCTTTTGTGATACCTTCTTTGTCCCAAAAAGGGACAGTAGGGTAAGAGGTATATCGTGGTCCAGGGATATTGTATTTTTGTATTAGCTGTACATTTTTAAACATAAAAGACGAGACTCCTTGGGCATAATTTACTTATCATTATATCTAATAAACAGCTACTATGGTAAGAGAGTCAAAGATTTGCAGTATTGATTTTATAAGCTTGCTGGTATTAAAATAATAAATTCACAATATAAAGAGAGACTAAAATGTTATAAAAATGTTATATTTTCAGTTTATAGTGCCAAAACTATAGAGGAAGGCAGATATAATGAATGATGATTTGTGGATATCTAGTGATAAAATAGAAGAATTGGCACAGCAACTTGCTAAAACATTTTCTCTTGATGAAGAAGAGGCTATGGAACTTGTGTATGAAGAGTGGGACTTAGTGGAAGACCTTTTTCATTCACAAGCCACAACTAAAAAAATACATGCGCGTCTCAGTGAAGAGATAAATTATACCTATAGGATTGCCTAATGCGACTAAGCGTCGAAGAGTATATGTTACACCACTATCCAAAAATGCGAACTTTCCCTGAATGGGTAAAAAAAATCATATTTCAAGCCATGAAAAAACTCTTTCACGAAAATGAAATTAATCAATTTATGGAAAGCAACGCACACAAAGATACCTTTTCATTTATAGAAACGATTGTAGATTATTTTGAGCTTTCCATAGGGCTTAAAACCAACGAACTTACTCGCATACCTGCATATGGGCGTGTTGTGATTATGGCGAACCATCCCTTGGGTGCCTTAGATGCCATGGCACTTTTGCATATGCTTAAAGATGTGCGTAAAGATATTAAGATTGTGGCAAATTCATTTTTGGCACAGTTTGACAACCTCAAAGAACTCATCATCCCTGTTGACAATATCAACGGCAGAATGGACAAAGAAGCAGTCAAAAGAATTTACAGTGCACTTGAATCTGAACACGCCGTCATCATTTTTCCATCGGGGGAAGTCAGTCGTGCAAAGCCCAACGGTATCAAAGATAGACCTTGGAAAAGTGGATTTTTAAAAATAGCAACAAAAGTGCATGCTCCAATATTGCCTATTTATATCAAAGCAACCAATTCAAAAAATTTCTACCTCCTTTCGATGATTAATCGTTCGCTAGCAACCGCAACACTGCCTCACGAAATGTTTAAAGCAAGAGGAAAGAATATTGGGTTTACTATCGGGAAGTGTATTCCGTTTGAAGCGTATAATTTGCCAAACATCCCCGAAAGAGAAATGGTAAAACTGCTCAGAAGACACCTCTACAAAGTAGCCAAAAACCAAAAACCGATTTTTGCAACCCAAAATGAGATTTCAGTCCCAGAACCTCGCAATGAACTTAAAGCAGCTTTACGAAACAGCATAGAACTTGGTAGCACACATGATGGCAAACAGATATTGCTTTATGAGTCAGAAGTTGAAAATTCGGTCATCAAAGAGCTTGGCAGACTAAGAGAAATCAGCTTTCGCCATGTGGGCGAAGGTAGTGGTAAAAAACGCGACATCGACAGCTATGATTTTTACTATAAACACTTGATTATTTGGGATGACGAAGCGCTTGAGATAGCAGGTGCATACCGTTTGGGCTTGTGTAGTGAGATAATGGATGATTTTGACATGCAAGGTCTTTATACGAGCACACTGTTTTCTTTTGATCCAGAATTTGAGAGTTATCTGCAAAGAGGACTAGAACTTGGTAGAAGTTTCGTACAACCCAAATATTGGAATAGTAGAGCACTTGATTATTTGTGGCAGGGTATTGGGGCGTATGTAAAGCAACGACCGGGGATACAGTATTTATTTGGCGCAGTGAGCTTAAGCGATAACTTCAACCAAAAAGCACAAGGTATGATGATTTATTTTTATAGAAAATATTTTTCTACTGAGACTACTTTGGTAACACATAAAATGCCTTATGTAGCCCCCAAATGGGTTCAAGAGCATTGCGAAATGGTATTTACGGGCGATGATTATCAAAGTGATATGAAAATTCTTAAAGAAGAGTTAGGTTTTATGGGCTACACTATACCTACTCTATTTAAGCAGTATTCAGAGCTTTGTGAAGAGGGCGGGGTTAAGTTTCTGGATTTTGGGTACGACAAGGACTTCAACAACTGCATTGATGGGTTCATCGTAACGGATCTGCATCTACTCAAAGAGACAAAAAAAAGACGCTATTTTTCAGACTAATCACGATGTAATCAAAATGTTTCTAATA
Source organism: Sulfurovum sp. (assembly GCA_020726105.1). Lineage (GTDB taxonomy): Bacteria > Campylobacterota > Campylobacteria > Campylobacterales > Sulfurovaceae > Sulfurovum. Next base: position 13,781 of record DYTF01000021.1, read on the forward strand.
TTGCCTATACTTCCACGCAATTTAAATCAAACGAGAAGTGCCAAGGAAGATGGAGCCATGAAAAAAATAGCTCTCAGCGTAGTCATATTGGTATTAGGTTTTTTGACGACCATTCATGCAGATGAAGCAAGTGGAAGAGGCGCATCGTTTCCTGCACCACTTTACAAAGCATGGACGGCTGCATACTATGCGCAAACCCATAACAAAATCAATTATACTCCCACAGGTTCAGGAGATGGCGTAAAGGCTATATGCAAAGGCATGGTTCAGTTTGCTGGTTCAGACGAGCCACTGAAAGCAAAAAAAATCAAAAAAGAAAAACTCTATATGTTTCCTGCGGTTGTAGGCTCTATCGTGTTGGCATATAACATAGAGGGCATCAAAGACGGGGAGCTCAAACTCAGCCGAGCGGCTATTGTGGGCATCTTCAATGGAAGTATTACCCATTGGGATGATAAAGAGATTGTTGCGCATAATGCAACACTGAAGCTCCCCCATGAGCCTATCGCTGTAGCAGTAAGAGCAGACAAGTCTGGCACAACTTTTAATTTTACTTACTTTTTAAACAAGATTGATGCAAGCTTCAAAGTAAGCAAGCAACCTCAATGGAAAGCCGCTAAGGTCGTTGCAGGAAAGTCTAACTCTGGTGTATCAGCAAATATTCAGCAGATTAAAAATTCTATTGGTTATGTGGAGTATTCTTTCAAGCAAGAGTTAAATCTTTGTGCAGCGCAGATACAAAACAAAGAGGGACAATTTATCAATCCAACTTTGACTTCTTTCCAAGACGCTGCTAAATATGCCACATGGACGCATGAAAATGATTTTTACGCGATTATTGTTGACCCTGCAGGCGCAACATCTTATCCGATAGTCGCAGCAACATTTGTACTCCTGTCTTCTGATAAGATACAATGCAACAAGAAAGTGACCGCTTTTTTTGACTGGGTCTATACGCATGGTGATGAGATGGCGACTAAGCTGGGGTATGTGCCACTTCCAGACGCAACTAAGGCACAGATACGCGACTATTGGGCAGCCAAAAAGATAAAGTAAAAAGGCACATAATGGGTGGACAACTTTTTAGGAATCTCTCTTTCCTCTCGGCAATTTTGACATTTTTCATACTTGCAGGGATTTTTTCAGTGCTTTTTACTTATGCACAAGAAGCGATGCATGCGTTTGGAGTTGACTTTTTATTTACTGAAGTGTGGGAAGCAGACGAAGACGAAGAGGGAGGCATTTTTGGAGGATACATCCCCATCATAGGCACCCTGCTTAGCACTTTGATTGCAATGCTGATTGCGACACCTATTGCGATGGGGATAGCGATTTTTTTAACAGAAATCGCCTCAGCAAAACTCGCTTACCCTGTTTCTATTGCCATAGAGCTTCTTGCGGCTATTCCGAGCATTATTTACGGCATGTGGGGGTTATTTTACTTTGCACCTATTGTTCAAGCAAGCGTAGGGGGCGATGGCGTGGGGCTGCTGACTGCAGGTGTGGTGTTGGCGATTATGATTATCCCCTTTATGGCGGCCATTACCCGCGATGCCATGCATACGGCACCCGAGGTGCTTAAAGAGTCTGCGTATGCCATGGGTGCCACAAAATTTGAAGTCATCAAAGATGTGGTGATGCCTTATGCAAAAGGTGGGATTATCGGCTCTATTATCTTAGCATTGGGTCGGGCATTGGGTGAGACGATGGCGGTTGCTTTTTTGATAGGCTCTGTGATGACTTTACCGAGCAGAGTAACCGACCCTACGACTTCCATACCCGTACTACTTGCCAACAACTTCTCAGAAGCACAGGAGCTTGAGATAAGCAGTATGTATTATTTGGCACTGATTTTGTTTGTGGTGAGTTTCGCCATTATCGCAGTGGCAAAATTTTATTTTTTTGCTAAAAAGGCAGCTTGATGAACAGACTTTTGCTCAATAAGCTCATTTTGGTACTCTCTTCTCTCTCAGCACTATTAGGGATAGGGTTTTTACTTTGGATTTTGCTTACGCTTAGCTATAAGGGTGCGATGAGTCTTCATCTTTCAACATTTACCCATGACTTGGTTGAGGGTGGCATACGAAACCTTCTTGTAGGACAGTTTACGATGGCAGTTTTGGCATCACTGATTGCTATTCCTATTGGGATGTTAGCAGGCATATATCTCAGAGAGTACAGCACGAATGCCAAGCTTGCTTCGCTGATACGCAATCTTTCAGATGTGATGATGTCAGCTCCCTCTATCGTCATTGGGGTCTTTGTATTTGCTTTATTAGTTGACCCATTTATGGGCTATAGTGGATGGGCAGGCATTGTGGCATTGGCGATTATGATGATACCGATTATTATCAGTACCACTGACAATATGCTTTCACTTGTTCCAAGCGAATTAAGAGAAGCAGGGATGGCTTTAGGTGGGAGTAAACACAAGATTATACTTCAGATTGTCATCAAGGCTGCCAAAGTGGGCATCACGACAGGCGTACTGCTCTCTTTCGCGCGTATCATTGGAGAGACGGCACCACTCTTGTTTACTTCAGCCAACAACCAGTTTTTTACCATGGATCTCGGCGAGCAGTTTCCTTCGCTTACGGTAAGTATCTACAATCTAGCAACTTATCCTGATGAGGCGAGCAGAGAGCTAGCATGGGCTGCTTCTTTTGTGCTAACACTTATCGTCTTGTGCATCAATATCGTGGGTCGTTTTATGACCCAAAATAAAAAATAAGGAGCTTTCATGGCTGAAACACGGCACATTATGGAGATTAACAATTTTGATTTTACTTATACAGGAGTAGAGAAGCCTTCTCTTCATGCCATCACGCTCCCCATAGTAAAAAACAAAATAACAGCACTCATAGGCCCCAGTGGTTGCGGCAAATCAACTCTGCTTCGTGCGATGAACCGAATCCATGACCTTTATGCTGGCAATAGCTATAAGGGAGAAATCATTCTTTATGACAAAGAGGGTGGCAAACAAAATATTTTAGAACTCAAAAAAGAGAATGACTTTATAGCCTTGCGCCAAAAGGTGGGGATGATATTTCAAAAGCCTACCCCCTTTCCGATGAGCATCTTTGATAATGTTGCGTATGGACTGAAACTTGCAGGTATCAAGGATGATATAAGAGGCAGAGTGGAGCAGGCACTCAAAGGTGCAGCGATTTGGAATGAGACCAAAGACAGGCTGGGCAAGAGTGCGCTAGGACTCAGCGGGGGACAACAGCAAAGATTGTGTATCGCTAGAGCGGTGGCACTGAAGCCTGAAGTGTTGCTTTTTGATGAGCCTACCTCTGCGCTTGACCCCATCTCTACAGGAGCGATTGAAGAGCTCATAGCAGAACTTAAACAAGAAATATCGGTAGTCATTGTCACACACAATATGCAACAAGCAAGCAGACTAAGCGACTACACAGCGTTGATGTATTTGGGTGACTTGATAGAGTATGGAGCAACGGAGCAAATCTTTTCGGCTCCTGCTCAAAAGCTAACCGAAGATTATATTAATGGTAGATTTGGCTAAGAGAAGCAAAAGATTACAATTTGACATTTTTTATTCTATTTTGCTTCTTCATGCGATACACTGCTGCATGAATAAAATAGAGACACTCAAACATTATTTCGGACACAGTACTTTTAGACCTCTTCAGGAAGAGGTAGTGGATGCCATTTTAGCGAAACACGATGTACTCATGATACTGCCCACAGGTGGTGGTAAATCGTTGTGTTATCAGTTGCCCACACTCCTGATGGAGGGCATCACGGTAGTGGTCTCCCCGTTGTTAGCCTTGATGCACGACCAAGTGGTTGCGCTTCAAAACAATGCCATCTCTGCGGCTATGCTCTCCTCAATGCAAACCCCACAAGAGAGCGAAAAGATTGAGATGCAGTTGCGCCAAGGCAAGATAAAGTTGCTCTATGTCGCACCCGAAAGATTGGTCAATCCTTACTTCTTAAACCTACTTCATCAACTCCCCATCAACTTTTTTGTCATCGATGAGGCACACTGTGTGAGTGAATGGGGACATGAGTTTAGGGAAAACTACAGACGACTCTCTTTACTTAAAGAGCAGTTCGCCACAACGCCCATCGCTGCATTTACAGCCACAGCAACCCCGACAGTTGAGCGTGACATCGTACACAACTTAGGACTCCAAGATGCTTGCCGCGTGCGTGGCTCACTCTTTCGCGACAATCTGATGCTTTTTGCCAAACACCGCATCAAAGATGGGCGCGAACAACTTACGGCATTTTTGAACACACACAAGGGTGAGTCAGGCATCATCTACACTTTGTCACGAAAATCAACTGAGAGTGTCGCAGGTTTTTTGCAAAGCAAGGGCATCGAAGCAAAACCCTATCATGCAGGTCTAAGCAGTGAAGTCAAAAACAAAACTTATGCGGATTTTGTAGCAGACAGGGTGCAGATTGTGGTGGCAACCATCGCCTTTGGCATGGGCATCGATAAGAGTAATATCCGCTTTGTGGTACACATGAGTATGCCAAAAACACTAGAGAATTTCTACCAAGAGATAGGTAGAGCAGGGCGCGATGGCTTAGAAGCTGAGACACTGCTACTTTTCTCTGCGCAGGACATCGTACAGCAAAAAATGTTCATAGAAGACCTTCCTGAGACACCCTACAAACAGTACGCTTTTGCCAAGCTCGATGCCATGGTACGCTTTGGCGAGTCTGAGAGTTGCAGGCATCAGAGCATCGCTGCGTATTTTGATGACCGCATCGAAGTGTGTGGTGACAAATGCGACAACTGCAGCACACCACAAGGTGAAAAAGTGGACATCACAACAGAGGCGCGTATGTTACTTTCAGCCGTTTTGCGTACAGAGCAACGCTTCGGGGTACATTATGTGATAGATGTACTCAAGGGAAGCAAAGAGCAAAGGGTGTTGCAAAATGGACATGATGCACTGTCTGTCTATGGCATAGGAGAGAAGTACACTAAAACCCAATGGATGACTATCGCAGACAAACTTCTTGAACTCGGAGCATTTGAAGTGGGAGCATTTAAAGCCTATGTTTTGACATCTTTTGGCGCAGAAGTCATCAAGGGTGGCCATACGATAGAGCTTAAAAAAGAGAGACTGAGCGTACAAAAAGCACAGAGTAAAGCAAAAGTCAGTTATTTTGATGACTATGATGTAGAGATGTATGAGAAGCTTAAAACTTTGCGCGCTAACATCGCCTCAGACAATGGCATCCCACCTTATATTGTATTTTCAGATAAAACACTGAAAGACTTGAGCAACAAACAACCCCAAAACAAAGAAGAGATGCTCGAAATCCACGGCATTGGCGAAGTGAAATTTGAACGCTATGGGGATGATTTTTTAGCGGTGTTGTGTGAATAAACTTCCTCTTTGTGGCATAGATGAAGCTGGGCGTGGGCCTTTGGCGGGGTCTTTGGTGATGGCGGGCGTGGTGCTTATGCAACCAATTGATGGATTGATGGACTCAAAGAAGTTGACAGCTAAAAAGCGAGAAGAACTCTATGGACTGATAATCCAAAGAGCAAAGTGCCATATCGTGAGTTTTTCTGCCTTGAAGGTGGATGAATGGGGTATCTCGAAGTGTTTACAAAATGGTTTACAAGAGATCAAGCAAACGTTACAAGAAGTTGAGTATCTTTTTGATGGAAACTGTACTTTTGGTGTTGAGGGCATCCGTACGATGGTTAAGGCAGATGAGACGGTGGCAGCTGTGAGTGCGGCGAGTATTTTGGCGAAGGTGACACGAGATAGGGAGATGGTGGCATTAGGCAAAGAGTTTCCAAAGTATGGATTTGAGAAGCATAAAGGGTATGGCACTAAAGCCCATCTTGAGGCTTTACTCAAGTACGGGCGGTGCGCCATTCATCGCCAAACCTTTAGAGTTAAGGGCTTGGCTTGAGTAGCTGCTTTACTGAATGGGCTTTCCGTTGACAAGAACTGCACCGTTATTGAGCTCTAAGCGATAAGTGTAAACATCGTTTTTTATTTCTGGTTGTACGAGCATCCCTACAAGGGCAAAGTCTGGAAGAACAGAGAGTTTTTCAAATAATGCTTTAGAGAGGGAAAGATTCAGATTGGTTTTGATGCTGTTTAGTCCCAGTATCGGGTTAGCCTGAAGCGTAGAGATGTTCAAGTCTTTATCGACTGCTAGAAAGGCATCCATGTTAAAACCATTGAGATTTTGCTTCTCAAGTGTTAAAGTATCTACGCTAAAGTTTGTAAGCGTAAATGTGGCACTTTTAGATATGAGCTGTTGTAGTGCTATTTCCATCTCTTTTGTATCATCAGGGTTGATAGTTTGTAGTTTTTCCAAAGCACTGATGTCAAGATTATCCAATTTTATGGCTAATTTTGTGTCTTTAAGCTGTACCTCGTCTATGCCATCTTGTGCTTGAATGGTTTTGGCTTGAGCCTTAAGCGTCTCTAAAGAAAGCCCATCTTTTGCACTTGAATCAGCTTGCATACTTAATCCATCTATAAGAAACGAGCCTTCCGTGCTACTTTTTATCTCAAATGTTTGTATCGTGTATTGGGATGTGTAGTCGTAAAGAGTTGACCCAGTAGAGGTATAAGTGCCGTGTATTCCTTGCAATAAAAAGGTGAATGCGCTGTTGTCAACTTCAACAGCTAGTGATTCTGCTGTTTGCTTGAGTTCTTTGATTTTGTTATCTTCAAGTACGCCTTTGAAGTCGAAGTGATTACTGAGGATTGAAACAGTGATATTGTCTTCGAGGTAAAGTGTTTGATTGATGTCTTTCATATTTCCATGAAACACGGTACCATCGTGACTTACTTCAGTGTGCACAAGAAATACTTTTTTTGTCATCATTGCATCAAGTTGTTTGAGTATTTTTTTGTCTTTTTCATCTGTATTGGCATAAAAACTTAAGGGCAAACTTAAAGGGTAAAGATCAAATGACAGACCACTTAGGTCGTATGTAACATCAGCACCCATTTTAGTTCCATTTAGCTCTTCTAGTTCCTCGAGAGTTAAGATAAGCCCTTTTTGTCTGAAGTATGGCAATGCTTTTTCGGGGTTATCGAGCGTAATGCTAAAGTGTTGTGTTGTATCTGTTTTGCTAGCTTCAGCTACGCTAAAACCTTGTGTTTTCATCTGTGTAAGTTCAGTATCTAGTTTCTGCTGCATGACAGAGACTAACTGTTTTGAGCCGAAGGCAAAGTAGTAAACTACGCCAGCAAGTAGTAGTCCAAGAAGACCAAGTGCTATTTTTTTCATTTTTTTCCTTTATAGATAGTGTGGAGATGCTCCATTTGTTTGCCCATATTAAGTAGGGTCATATCTGCTAGTACTAGCGCCATCATGGCTTCACAAACCACAGCACCCCTGATAGCAACACAGGGGTCGTGGCGACCTTTTAGGGCGAATTGTGCTTCTTCGTTGTGGGTAGTGACAGTCTGCTGAACCTGAAAGATTGACGGTGTAGGCTTGAAGTGGGTTTTAACGACAAGAGTCTCCCCGTTGGAAATACCACCCAGCATACCTCCCGAGTGGTTCGAGCTAAAACCCTCTTGGGTAATGGCATCGTTATTTTGGCTTCCTTTAAGGTGGGTGCTCGCAACTCCATCCCCTATCTCGACAGCTTTTGCGGCGTTGATGCCCATCATGGCTTCAGCCAAAATGGCATCGAGTTTGTAGTACAGAGGTTCACCCAGTCCTATGGGTACGCCTGTAGCGGTAGCGAGGACCACACCACCGACTGAATCATGCTTGTCTTTTGCAGCTAAAATAGCAGCTTCTTGCGCAGCTTCCATCTTTGGATCTAAAGCATAGAGTCTTGAGGTTTTTGCAAACTCAAAATCTTGTACTTCCCCTTTGATGCCATCGACCTCACACAGCCCACTTTGTATGGAGATGCCAAGTTCTCTTAACATCAGTTTGGCAATCGCTCCACCTGCAACGCGCGCAGCGGTCTCTCTTGCAGAACTGCGTCCACCACCACGGTAATCTCTTAGCCCGTATTTATGAAAGTAAGTAAAATCGGCGTGTCCAGGGCGAAACAGATCTTTGACATTGTCGTAGTCTTTGGATTTTTGGTTGGTATTGTAGATGATCATCGCAATGGGTGTTCCTGTACTTAGCCCTTCAAATATGCCTGAAAGTATCTCGACCTTATCATCTTCTTTGCGTCCTGTTTCTAGTTTGGATTTACCAGGTTTTCTTCTGTCAAGTTCAGATTGTATAAATGCTTCATCGATGACAAGCCCAGCAGGAACACCGTCAAGGATGCAACCCAGTGCTTTGCCGTGGGATTCTCCAAAAGTCGTTAGAGTGAGTTTTTTACCAAAGGTATTCATTGTTTGAGCTCCTTGAGTGCTAGTTTGGCAGCTTTTTGTTGGGCTTCTTTTTTGCTCTTTCCTTTGGCTTTGGCAACCGTTGTGCCGTTGAGCATGACCGCAATCTCAAACTCTTTTCTGTGGTCGGGGCCAGAAGAGCCAAGCACCTCATAGAGTGGGGTCACTCCATGGCTCGCTTGTGTCAGCTCTTGTAAAGCGGTTTTGTAATCTTTTGACAAGGTGTCAAGGTCGATTTTTGGGTGACAGGCCTCAAGCAGTTTGATGGCTATCTCTTTAGCAACACTAAGCCCCGCCTCCAAGTACACCGCACCGATAACCGCCTCAAAGGCATTGGAAAGAAGAGAGGGCTTGTTGCGACCGTTATTATTCTCTTCAGCCAGTGAGAGGTAGATATATGAGCCTAAGTCAAGCTTTCTTGCTAGTAGGGTAAAACCGTCTTCATTGACCAGTGATGCGCGTATCTTGGAAAGGATGCCTTCATCAGAGTGAGGAAATTTAGAAAAAAGATACTCACCCACGATGAGGTCAAGTACGGCATCTCCTAAAAATTCAAGCCGCTCATTATTGTAAGGCTTTTTGTCACTTTTGTGCGTCAAAGCCTCAATAATCAATTGCTTGTCTCTAAATGCATAAGATATTTTTTGTTCAAGTTCACAGTAGTCGTTCATTGCTTCTCCTTTATAGCAGCGATTTGATGCGTTCGGCTTCACAGCGTGCCAACGCGTCACAGCGTTCATTTTGGGGATGACCATTGTGACCACGCACCCATGTTCCGTGAACTCGGTGCAGTGCCGCAGCCTCAAGATACGCTCTCCATAAGTCGACATTTTTGACTTTGGCAAAATCTTTTTTGACCCATCCTTGCAACCATTCATTGATAGCTTTGATGACATAAGAACTGTCAGAGACAACTTCAACCTCACAAGGCTCTTTGAGCATTTTCAGTCCTTCTATGACACCCATCAGTTCCATGCGGTTGTTTGTGGTGTCTGCTTCTGCACCAGAGTACTCTTTTTGTGTGTCTTTGAACACCAATATACCACCATACCCCCCAGGGCCTGGGTTTCCTAGACTTGAGCCATCAGAATAAAGAGTAATCTGTTTTCGGACTTGACTTTGCAATACTTTCCTCCACTTTAAGAGAATATAACGCCATACAGCTAGGGCAACGCTTAAAAGAAATAGGGAAGTGCTGTTTACATTTTTGACATAGATAGGAGAAATGCAAGTCTCCTTCACTAAAGCCATTTTGTTTAGCCGAAGCTAGCATATCCACACTAAAAATACCACTCTCTACGACAGCTTCTTGCAGATAGCCTTTGGCATAATAGAGCGTTTTGAGCTGTTGGTCGGATGCGATTATATCCAAATCGAGTTGTGAGAGGGGTAAGTACCAAAGGATATCAAGAAGCTCTTGTGTACGAAGTGGGTCCATTGTTTTCCAAGCACTTTTGGTATCTAACTGTAAAAGAGCCGCAATAATATGTCTGTAAAGTGCAGGCTCTTTTTGCAAAATGGCTTGTAGTTTGGCTATCTTAATTTGAGGATTGAGTGTTTTGTTATGGAGAAGTTCTGAAAAATCTACAAATTTTTCAAGTGATGCTATATTTTCACCTAGTGTTTTAAGGGGCACAAGCGTTTCTCTTGCTTTGTCGTACTCTTGCATCATTTCATACACGATACCTAAGGCATAAAGAACTTTTGTATTGTGTGGTTTTTTGCGTAATATTTCGGTGTAGATATGCTGTGATCGCAACAAAAACCCCGCATGAAGGTAAGTGCTACCCAGTCTTTCCATTAGTTCCAAACGATCGGAGTCACTTGGGATGTGCTTGATGAGATAGACATAAATACTAATAGCCTTAGGATACTCTCCTGCGTTTTCAAATGCTTTTGCTAGTAAAGTGAGTGGTTTGGTCATGCTTGCTTCAAACGCCATCTCTTCGGTGTCAAGCGCACATTCTACTGTGTCAAATTTTTCTAAAAATTTAAGTAGATTGCCTTCTTCTTTTTGGTGTTTCCTAAGCCCCCACCCATAAGTTAAGATGGCAATCATCAGGAAAATCACAACAATCAGCATAATACTAAACAGTGGATCATCATAGGCCGGCAATATCGTTTCCAAACTAATCCTTATAAGAGTTGAACTCATACATTATATCGAATTAGATATAATGCTCCTATGATAGATAACGCCTCCATAGAATCCTTAAAAGCCAGTATTGATATCGTAGATGTCATTGGTAGTTATGTCGAGTTGCGTAAAGCTGGGGCAAATTACAAGGCAAATTGTCCTTTTCATGGCGAAAAAACACCTTCTTTTGTTGTGAGTCCCAGCAAGCAGATCTATCATTGTTTTGGCTGTGGAGTTGGGGGTGACAGTGTAAAATTTGTGATGGAACTAGAGAAGCTCTCTTACCCTGAAGCCATCGAAAAACTCGCCTCTATGCACAATTTTAGTCTGCGTTACACCCAAGGTAGTTCAGACTACTCAGACGCCAAACGCTTGCTTGAGGCGATGGGACAATGGTACAGAAAAAATCTCAACCATAACCCCGTAGCCACGCAGTATCTCTTAAGTAGAGGCATTTCTCAACACTCCATTGAGACATTTGAGATAGGGTATGTGCCTAGCGGTGGGGAAGTGATGGGGTTTTTGCAGGCTGCTTTGCTGCCTTTACCCTCTGCTGTTGAAGCAGGTGTCATCGCAGCTAGTGAAAATGGTGCTGGGTATTATGCGCGTTTGGTGGAACGGATTACTTTTCCTATCTATTCTACCAGTGGTTCGGTTGTAGGCTTTGGCGGTCGCACCATTAGCAACCATCCTGCAAAGTACATCAACTCACCTCAAACAAAACTTTTTAACAAGTCACAACTGTTGTATGGGTATCATTTGGCAAAAGAGAGTATCTTTAAAAACAAGAAAATCATCATCTGTGAAGGGTATCTGGATGTGGTGATGTTTCATCAAGCTGGCTTTAAAGAGGCAGTGGCAGGGATGGGTACGGCACTGACAAGCGAACACTTGCCTCTTTTGCGTAAGGGTGAGCCTAAAGTCATAGTGGCGTACGATGGTGACAAAGCAGGTATCGCAGCCGCGCTCAAAGCATCGCAGATGCTCTCTGCTGGTGGGTTTGACGGTGGGGTTGTACTTTTCCCCGATGGACAAGACCCTGCTGATCTCATCGCCAAAGAAGAGAGTGAAGCAGTAGCCAAGCTGCTTCGTGAAGCCAAACCGTTTATTCTCTTTGTGTTGGAGATGATAGTGTCAGGGTATGATTTGAGTGACCCTAGAGCCAAAGAAGCAGCTTTTGGTGCGGTCAAGCAGTACCTCGATACGCTTTCTGACATCATCAAAGATGCTTACATCCCGATGGCGGCTACGATGTTGCACTTGAGTCCTTCTTTTTTTGGCAAAGGCTCACAGCCTGCAAAAGCCAGACAAAACTTCACCCAAAAAAGAGACGATGTGGGGCAGTTAAGCATCCTTAAAACACTTATAGAAAAACCACAGTTCATAGATACGGTTCTTAATGTCATGGATGAAAATATGTTTGGTATCTACGCGGGACTTTTTACGCTCATCATCACAGAACAGCGCGAACATTCGGCTTTTGTGGGCTTGAGTCTTGATGAAAATTTTAAGGTGATGAGCGAAGAGGAATTCACCCAAGCCCTCATACAGCTACTCACGCTTCACTACATGGAAAAATTACGCAATATCCCCAAAGACATGACGATGGAAGCACAAAAAAAAGCTTTTTTGGTAAAAAAGATTAAGATAGACATCTTGCCTCGGCTTAAAAAGGGTGAATTGGTTGCAGCCGATTTGTCATTTTAAGGCTATGGCTAATTATTTATCTATCTTGTGCTAAAATCCTACTCTTCCAACCTGTGGGGCATTAGCTCAGCTGGGAGAGCGCTTCGCTGGCAGCGAAGAGGTCAGCGGTTCGAGCCCGCTATGCTCCACCAATCCACCCGATTGACATACTCAAGAAATCTCCTTCTTTTTAAAATTGAACCTTATCCCTTCCCTTGAAGTATCTCTTTTTCAAGCGCGGCTAACTGTTCATGGTTTTCTTTAGACTTTTTTACCGCTTCTTCAAAGGCAAATCCAAGCATGATCATTTTATAGAGGTTTGGCTTGTGTTTTCTCCAGTTTCTTAGGGTTTTTGGATCCAAATCTAAATAGATAGCCTTGTCTCTTTGCGTCATCTTTTTAGCCTTTTTAATGAAAAAGGTACTTAAAAATTAGTGTGTAAAAAACACAGTCTAAATTACCGTTTTATATAGAATATAGAGTAATTTATCCCCCTTGAATTTAATAGGAGGTAATATAGTCCCCTAAAACATAATAAATGGGGAAATTATGGCGTTGTCACTGATAGAAGAGTTACCAAAAATAGTAAAAGAGGGTCGGGCGGAAGTGGCTCGAATACTTGAACGAATCAATAGTGGAAATGCTTTGGCTTTACAAACCAAT
>DYTF01000218.1 GCA_020726105.1 Sulfurovum sp.
TCCCGCCTTCTGCAAGAGCATGGCAAAAAGCAACTCAAACTCTCGTTTGGAAGTGCAGAAAAGCCTGAATGCCGAGGGTTTACCCCGCAAGAATTAAGTCAGCTTGATTTTTCTAAAATGGATTTATCGGAATTGTTTGAAGATATCCAAAAGAATTTCAAACCTCAGTCGGCGGAATCAATTACCGGATCGTGCAGTTTAAAGAATCTTGAACAGAACATGAAAAATCTCACATCAGGAAAGAAATAGCCATGAACCTCTTTTCTCTACCCCTCTGCCTCTCCCTTTTTCTGCTGTTGGGGATGGGATCTTCTTCATCCCTTCATGCGGAGATGTTTTACAAAGAAAAGGCGCGCGGTTGGTATTGGTATGAAGTCTTACCTATTCCCCAACCTCCCAAAAAAGAAAAAGATAAAGAAAAAGACAAGGACAAGAAGTCCTCGTCGGTCAGTGTGACCTCTTCACCTGCCGAAAAAATGAAGAGTTACCGGGCTGAGTTGGAAAATCGCCTGACCAAAGCCTGGGTGGAACCGACGGCAAAAAACGTCAAAGCCTATCAAGAAATGCAAAAAGATATGATGGACAGATCGCAGCTCTTTTCTGAGGCTTGGGTAAGGAATGTGTTTCAAGATAGTAAGCTTGATTACAGTCTGATTGCTCCTGTGAACCAAGGAGCTATTCACGTGAAGTTGGATTTAGAAAAGAAGAGAACTAAACAGATTATCCAAAACCTTTCGGAAAGCTACGGCCTGTTCTTCTTCTATTCCTCCTCGTGTGCGTATTGTCATAAGTTTGCCCCGATTGTGAAATCATTTGCCGACAGCTACGGCTGGAAAGTACTGGCGATTAGCTTGGATGGCGGCAAGATTGAAGAGTTTCCGCAAAGTATTCCTGACAATGGGTTGGGGCAACAATGGAATATCCAAGCTCTGCCTTCTTTATATGCCGTGAATCCTGAAACCGAACATGTGATCCAAGTGGCGCACGGAATGACCTCAATTGATGAAATGGAAAGTCGCATCTTGACCTTAGCGGAACCTCAATAATGAAAAAAATACTCTCCTTAACCATTTCTCTTACCTTAAGCCTTAGTCTTCCTTGTCAGGCAAAAAATGTGGGCAATGATCTGATAGACTTTTTTAAAAG
>DYTF01000219.1 GCA_020726105.1 Sulfurovum sp.
AAAAAACTTACTCCTAAATCACGCCGCAGGTTGTCCGAACAATGCTGAAGGTGTACGTCGCCCGATGCCTTGATGCCTTTTTTTGTAATTGTAATGTCGCATGAAGTCTTGTAAGCCTCCGAACAATTCCAAGCCGTTTTGAGCCGGATGTTTGTAAACGTAATCCTGCTTGACGGTGCGCCAAAACCGCTCAATGAAAATGTTATCCAACGCGCGTCCCTTGCCGTCCATGCTGATTTTAATTTCTTGACTGTCAAGATATTCCGTCCACAATTTCGAGGTGTATTGACTGCCTTGGTCGCTGTTTACAATCTCCGGTTTGCCGAATTTTGCGATGGCTTCTTTGAGAACTTCCAAGCTGTTTTCTGCATCCAACGTGTTGTGCAACCCCCAGCCGACAATAAACCGACTGTAAACGTCAATAATCGCAACAAGATACATAAACCCTTTTGCCATAGGGATATACGTGATGTCGATTGCCCAAACTTGGTTCGGATGCGTGATTTCCAACCCTTTCAACAAATACGGACGCTTGTATTCGGCTTTGCCGAGCTTGCTCAAATTGCGTTTCGGATACAAGGCTTCGATGCCCATGAGGCGCAGTAATCGTCTGACTTTCTTTACATTAACAATGTGTCCGACACTGAGCAAATAGTCTTGCATTTGCAGCACGCCGTAGGTCGGATGTTTCAAAAAAAAGGCATCCATAAGGCGAATGAGTTCGAGGTTTTCCTGCGACTCGCCCACCGGTTTGTAATACACAGAACCGCGATTTACCGCGAGCAACTCACATTGTTTTCGCAGGCTAAGGTCTTCTTTATCAGACACTAATGATTTTCTCTTTTCCATACTCAGGCTAATTTCGACTTTTTTTTTAGCCACTCCAATTCGACTTCCAACTTGCCGATTTTGGCGTAAAGTTGTTCCGCTTCACGCTCCGTGTCCTGAGCCTGCACGGGCGTGTCAAACACAGCCGCCGCACGCTCGGAAAACTCTTGTTTCCAACGCGTTATCAAATTCGGATGGATGTCAAACCGCTTGGCGAGTTCTGCCAACGTTTCACGTTCCTTCAATGCCGCCAGGGCTACCTGAGCTTTAAACGCTCCCGCAAATTTTCGTTTTGATACCATAATAAT
>DYTF01000066.1:0-3909 GCA_020726105.1 Sulfurovum sp.
GGGCCCATTCATTAAAAGTGAATTGCTCTACCAACTGAGCTAACAGGACACACATTTGCACCCATTACTCGAATAAGTGGACGGAATTATAGCTTAGAAACCTTTTATTGTCAAGCCTTGAGGGCTATATTTCTAACACTTCAGCTAATTTCTCAATAGCAAATAGGGTGGATTGCTCTTGAACCGCTTCTCTTGAACCTTTAAAGTGACAATGAAAGACTTTTTGATGCCAAGGTGTGAGTAAACCTATATAAACCGTACCTACAGGCTTAAAGACCGTAGCACCTGTAGGTCCTGCTATGCCAGAGACGGCTATGGCGTAGTCTGAAGCCGCCATTTTTTGTGCGCCTGTGAGCATTTGTTTCACACACTCTTCACTGACTGCTCCATAGTGTTCAAGCACTTCTTGACCGACACCTAGCCATAGATGTTTTATCTCATTTGAGTAGGTGATGCAAGAGCCATTGAGTACAGCTGAAGCTCCTGAGATGGCAGTAAATGCAGCAGCTATCCTCCCGCCTGTACAGCTTTCTGCAAAGGTGATGGTTTGATGTTGACTGCTTAGCTTTTGTATAATTTTTTCAGTTATATCGGATAGTTTTTTCATAAGTGCATTGTACCAAAAGTAGCCTCTAATGCTCTTTTAGATACAATCACTAGATAATAAAACCAAAGGTATTATCGACGATGGACTATAAAGACACACTGCTTTTGCCAACAACCAACTTCCCGATGCGTGGAAATCTTCCTCAAAACGAACCCAAAAAATATGA
This sequence comes from Sulfurovum sp., assembly GCA_020726105.1. Classification (GTDB taxonomy): domain Bacteria; phylum Campylobacterota; class Campylobacteria; order Campylobacterales; family Sulfurovaceae; genus Sulfurovum. The sequence continues at coordinate 774 of DYTF01000066.1, forward strand.
AGCATGGTTTGATGCTGATATCTATGAACAAATGAAAGCAAAGCGTGCTGGCGCTGAGCCGTTCACACTGCACGATGGGCCTCCTTATGCCAATGGCGACATTCATATCGGTCATGCGCTCAATAAAATCCTTAAAGACATCATTTTAAAGTATAACTATTTTCAAGGTAAAGCCGTGCGTATGACGCCAGGTTGGGACTGTCATGGATTGCCCATAGAGCAAAAAGTAGAAGAGGGGCTTGGCAAAGAGAAAAAAGAAGTGATGCCTACTGAGGAGTTTAGAGCACTGTGTCGTGCCCATGCAGCCAAATATGTGGAGATTCAAAAAGAGGGGTTTAAAAGTTTAGGTGTTATGGCTGACTGGGACAATCCTTATGTGACGATGGATTTTAAATTTGAAGCCAATATCTACCGTACTTTATGTGAAGTGGCAAAAAAAGGCTTGTTGGTAGAGCGGCATAAACCTATCTTTTGGTCATGGGCAGCGCAGACTGCACTAGCAGATGCAGAAGTGGAGTATCAAGATAAAGAAGATTATTCTATCTATGTGCACTTTGAGCTTTCGGATGCTGCCAAAGAGAAAGTAGGTGTTGAAGGTAAAGCAGGTATCGTCATCTGGACAACAACCCCTTGGACACTCCCTGCTAACACAGGTATAGCACTTCATCCTGAAGAGATGTATGTACTCACTTCAGATGGGCACATTGTGGCTGAAAAACGATACGATACGATGATAGAAGAGGGTGTGGTCTCAGGACACTCTTCACGCAAAATAGCCGCAACAGAGCTTGAAGGCCTCCTTGCCATTAATCCCGTCAATGGTCGCCCCTCAAGAGTAGTACTGGGGGAGCATGTCCTCATGGATGGTGGTACAGGAGCAGTGCACACTGCCCCAGGGCATGGTGAAGAAGACTATAAAGTAGGGTTAAAGTACGGTTTGGATGTCATCATGCCCGTTGATGAGCGCGGATGTTATGATGAGTCTGTTGTGGGACTAAACCTTTTGCCTGATGCACAAAGCTTTGTAGGGATGCATATCTTCAAAGCCAATGAACCTATCTTGGCACTTTTGGGCGACAGTCTACTTAAAGTTAGTAAATTTGTGCACTCCTATCCGCACTGCTGGAGAACAAAAAAACCGCTTATCTATAGAGCTACAAACCAATGGTTTATCGCCATCGATGAGAAAGCTCTAAGCGCAAATGATACACTGAGAACCTCTGCGCTCAAAGCCATAGAAACTGTAGATTTTTACCCAAAAAGTGCCAAAAATAGACTACAGCCCATGATAGAGGGACGACCTGACTGGTGTATCTCTCGTCAGCGTTCATGGGGTGTGCCTATAGCCTTTTTTAGACGCAAAAGCACGAAAGAAGTCATCTTTGATACAGAAGTGCTGGAGCATGTGGCAGCACTGTTTGATGTGCATGGTGCAGATGCGTGGTACGCCATGAGTAACGCCGAACTTTTGCCAGCAGGCAGCAAATACAACCCTGATGAACTCGAAAAGATAGAAGACATCTTAGATGTATGGTTTGACAGTGGTTCAACATGGAATGCGGTGCTAAAAAGTGGCAACTATGATGCGGGAGAGTATCCTGCTTCGCTCTACATAGAAGGCTCAGACCAACATAGGGGCTGGTTTCAGTCATCGTTGCTTTTGAGTGCCGCGGTCAATGAAATTTCACCTTATAAAACGCTACTCACACATGGCTTTACGGTCGATGAAAAAGGCGAGAAGATGTCTAAGTCTAAGGGCAATGTGGTTGCTCCAGATAAAGTCATCAAAGAGTACGGTTCAGAGATACTCAGGCTATGGGTTGCGCTTTCAGACTACCAATCAGACCTCAAAATCTCCGATGGTATCTTAAAACAAACCGCGGAACAATACAGAAAAATCAGAAATACCTTTAGATTTTTGCTGGCAAATGTGGATGATTTGGAAGCGTATGTTGATGAAAGTGCATATGATGAGTTGGATAGATGGATAATGATGGAAGCTCGTGTAGTATTTGCTTCTGTAGAAAATGCTTTTAATAGATATGACTTTTTAAGAGGTTTTGCAACACTCAATAATTTTATCACCAATGAACTTAGCGGGATCTATTTAGATATTACCAAAGATAGACTCTATTGTGATGCGAAAGATAGCCCAGAAAGACGCTCTGCACAATCGGCTATGGCACATATAGCTAAGGCGATGCTTGGGCTTATTGCTCCTGTACTCACTTATACGGCTGATGAGATACTTGAATATGCACCAGCACTTTTTAAAGAGGGCATGAAAAATGTATTTGATTTGAAATACAAACCATTACAGAAAGTAGTAGATGCTCCACCAAAAATTCTAACTCCTAAGATAGTTGATGTATTAACAGATGCTCGTAATTATTTTTCTGAAGCAATTGACTCACTCAAAAAAGAGAAAATCATTAAGGCGACATTAGAAGTTGAACTTGCTGGAGATATGACACTCTTTGAATTGCAAAGCAAAGATTTAGAAGAGTGGTTTATGGTTTCCGCTTTCAAGTCAAGTAGTGAGGATGAAGTGCTTGCTTCTTTTGAAGTTGAAGGTAAAATATTTACAGCCCATAAAGCAAGCGCGGCAAAATGTCCACGATGCTGGAAGTTCACCTCTTCGTCTGAGGATTGTCTCTGTGAACGATGTACCAAAGTGGTCGCTTGATGTTTGAGTTGTCACAACCTATTCAGATAGAAGTGATTGTTGGCTCTATCGTGTTTATTGTGGGGTTGGTTGGCATTGGGTTGGCAGTAGTTGAGTATTATAAGAAAAAAAGGAGCAAGTTGTGATGACGCTCAAAGAAGCATTAACAAAAAGCAAGGAAGAGATGGCAGCACTTCGCGTAGAGCTTGAAGCCAAAGCAAAAACTTCAGGACTCAATGCCTATGTAGGGTTTGAAAGTTCAGGCGAGGGTGTGCCCATTCTCATTAAAGACAACATTCAAGTCAAAGATTGGTCGGTGACTTCGGCGTCTAAGATACTTCAGGGCTACATCGCTCCCTATGAAGCGACTGCTATCACTAACTTAAAAGCACACGGTATGATGGCATTTGGTAGAGCCAATATGGATGAGTTTGCCATGGGTTCAACCACTGAGAGTTCTTTTTATGGCGC
>DYTF01000066.1:4009-6669 GCA_020726105.1 Sulfurovum sp.
ATCTTGTATGATGCCATCAAAGGACATGATGCCAAAGACTCCACTTCAGCAGCATTTGAAAATGAAGACATTGCAAATACACTTAACCCTGATGTGAAACTCACCATCGCAGTGATAGATAACTATATCTCTGAAGCAGACGCAGATATACAAAAAGCATATGCCCAAACGGTTAAAGTGCTTGAAGAAGCAGGGCATACCATCGTGCATAAAAATATGCAAAACACGAAGTATGACATCGCCACTTACTACATCTTGGCTACCGCAGAAGCCGCCACCAACCTTGCGCGTTTTGATGGGGTGCGTTACGGCACAAGAGCAGAAGCCAAAAATACTGAAGAGCTGTTTTATAACACGCGTAGTGAAGGTTTTGGTGAAGAGGTAAAACGACGGATTTTACTCGGTAACTTTGTCTTGTCCTCAGGCTATTATGATGCGTATTATGTCAAAGCCCAAAAAGTAAGACACCTCATTAGAGATGAGTTTAATGCTATTTTTGAAGAGGCTGACCTTATCTTGTCGCCTGTTGCACCTTCAGTGGCACCTAAAATAGGCAGCATACACAGTCCGCTTGAGATGTACAAGAGTGATATGTACACCATCGCCGTTAACCTTGCAGGGCTTCCTGCTATCTCACTACCTGTGGCTAAAAACGAGGAAGGGATGCCTATAGGCTTGCAACTCATCGCTAAAGCGTTTAATGAAAAAACACTGTTTGACGGTGCGGCAAGCATGGAAAAAGCGGTAAACTATACTAAATAGTACGATATAATTCTCATCAAAGATGTAGCTTGAGTGAGATGAATTGAAGAAGAGCTTTGCTCTTAAGAAAGAAGAAGGATAACTATGAATATTAAAAAAAGAGCACTGACATTTGAAGATGTATTATTGGTACCACAGCACTCGATTGTTCTTCCTAAAGAGGTGAGCATCAAAACCCAGCTTACAAAAAGAGTATCACTTAATATCCCCATTGTCTCAGCGGCGATGGACACCGTGACTGAGTATAAAGCAGCCATAGCGATGGCACATTTGGGTGGTATAGGGATTATCCATAAAAATATGGATATCGCTACGCAGGCAAAACAGATTTCTAAAGTGAAGAAGTCTGAGAGCGGCATCATCATCGACCCTATCTACATCGGTCCCGATAAAACCGTAGCAGATGCAGATGCACTCATGGCTGAGTATAAAATATCGGGTGTACCTGTTGTGGATAAAGAGATGAAACTCTTAGGAATCATCACGAACCGTGATATGCGTTTCATTACCGATATGAGTTTAAGCATCCAAGATGTCATGACCAAAGCGCCTTTGGTGACGGCAAAAGTAGGCATCACACTTGAAGAGGCTGCAAAAGTTCTTCAAGAACATAAAATAGAAAAACTGCCTATCATTGATGACAATAATGTACTGCAAGGCTTGGTGACCATCAAAGACATAGAGAAAAAAGAAAAATTTCCCAACGCCAATAAAGACAAACACGGACGGCTTAGAGTGGGTGCAGCCATCGGTGTGGGTCAGATAGACCGAGCGACAGCACTCGTGGAAGCAGGGGTTGATGTCATCGTACTGGACTCTGCACATGGACATTCTCAAGGTATCATCGATACGCTTAGGCTCATCAAAAAGACGCTCGATGTAGATGTCATCGCGGGCAATATCGCTACAGGTGCCGCAGCCCAAGACCTCATAGATGCGGGTGCAGACGCGGTAAAAGTAGGCATCGGGCCGGGGTCTATCTGTACGACGCGTATCGTGGCAGGTGTGGGTGTACCTCAGATGTCTGCCATCGATGAAGTGGCACAAGTGGCAAACAAAGCTGGTGTACCCGTAATAGCCGATGGGGGCATCAAATACTCTGGCGATGTAGCCAAAGCTTTAGCGGTGGGTGCGAGTTCGGTTATGCTCGGCTCTGCACTAGCAGGTACATATGAGGCACCCGGAGAGATGATACTCTTCAATGGTCGTCAGTTCAAAGAGTACAGAGGTATGGGAAGTATCGGTGCGATGACCAAAGGCAGTACAGACCGCTACTTTCAAGAAGGAACAGCAGCCGATAAACTCGTACCAGAAGGCATAGAAGGACGCGTACCTTATAGAGGACGCATCGAAGATGTCGTACATCAAATGATAGGCGGACTTCGCTCTTCCATGGGCTACTGCGGTTCAAAAGACATCCCGACATTTTGGGAAAAAGCAGAGTTCGTGGAGATTACCTCTGCAGGACTTAGAGAGTCTCATGTGCATGATGTCACCATCACCAAAGAATCACCTAATTATTCATCTTAATCCAACTTTCTCCGACTCTTCGGAGAAGTGAACTTCAAATTTCTTTAAAAAATTCACAGATATCTACATCTAAAACATAGGCTATTTTGGAAAGTTGCTCTACATTGAAATGGATTTTATTATAATAGATTTCAGCGCTAGATATGGGTGACACAGATTTGTATCCTAAGGCTTCAGAAAGCTTGAGCTGTGAAATATTAAATTCGCGTCTTATGCGCTTAACATTTTTGCCAATTTTTCTATGTAGTTGCTCAGAATAATTTTCTGGCAATACTTCAACATCCTTCACCAAAAATCCTATATATTAGATTTTAAAGTTTATCTTGGTATCATTTTCTTATCAATCTAATATATTAGATTGAAATTTT
>DYTF01000220.1 GCA_020726105.1 Sulfurovum sp.
GGTTCAGCAGGAGCTGGTGTGATTTTTGATTATCAAATTTCTGCTGGATTGAAAATCTTTGCATTAGAGGGAGAGTTTAAACGTTATGGTCAATACCCTGCACAAGATGCTATTGACGACAGCAAAGAAAGCGGATTTATTGGAACATGGTATAGATTTGATACTAGCTTTGCAAATCGATGTTGGTTTGATGATTCGTTTGATGGCGATCAAGATGGAATGCCAGATAGCTTTGAGGATAAGTACCCTCAATTAAATAGTGAAATGAACGATGCTATGTCAGATCCCGATGGTGATAGAGTGATTAACTATCAAGAGTATTTAGACACCACAAACCCAACCAACTCTTTTGATGGTAAATCTTTTATTTTGGAAGAACCCATTATTAATAACTCCAAAGCAACACTTAAGTGGAACAAAAGAGGTAGCGATGAAGTCGTCTATAAAGTTTGCATTGCAAATGAATATAAAGATGGTGTTGAGTGTAGTGACCTTGCCAACAAGGAAGAAATTACCCTAAATGCGATACAAACAAGCTTGGAAAAAGAGGTAATAGGAGGCAAAAAATACTATATTACCGTTTATGCGACAGATAAAAATACAACTCAAAAGAGTAATCGACGAGACTTTTATGTATCCGATTTCACAGCCAACGCAGGAGTGGATAAGAGTGGCAAAGTAGGCGAATCCATAACTTTGATAGCTAGAGCCGATGGCAATACTTTGAATAAAGAGTTTAGCTATAGCTGGAAAGAGAATGGTGTAGAGATAGGCAAAGATCAATATTTGGTCAAAAATGATTGGAAAGTAGGGGTGCATAAAATTACACTCATTATCACCGACCAATATCAAAAAACAGCACAAGATGAAACATTGGTGACTATTACTCAATCCACCCTATCTAAACCCACCAATCTCAAAACTGTTACTACAACCGATGCAATCACGCTTAACTGGGATAGTGTCGAAAATGCTATAGCTTATAAAATCTGTATGGCAAAAGAGCCGATTGTTGATGCTGATAAGTGTAGTGAGTATAGCGGAGGTCAATTATTGGGCGAGATGACCAATGAATATATCATTACAGATTTTGATTTGGATACTACCTATTTCTTTAGAGTCAAAGGAT
>DYTF01000221.1 GCA_020726105.1 Sulfurovum sp.
GCTGTAGATTCTGTACCGGTATATTTCTGGTACCAAGATACCGCTTACATTAACTTAAATGGAACCATCACCGATGTCGATTCGACTTGCGGAAGAGCTTATGTCAATATTTCGGGTAATGCCCACATGCCTACCAATGCGTACTCTCGAGGCACATGGATGAATATGGATGGTTATGCCGTAGATTGGTGGAAAAATGGTAACAACAATGCGGTGAATACCAGTAATCTCGATTCGATTAAAGTAGTAAGCATCAACCAACAAGCATACGTTTGGAGAGAAGTTGCTTGGGTTATCGAAAACGGCGATATTTATGGTTCTGCACCAGCAGTTTGCGTAGATACGTCCATTACCGTACACATTCGCTTCGACAATCCCGTGATTGCTAATATCTCCGAAAGTTACAGTTATCCTACACCCATTATCAATTGCGGCGATACCACTTGTTTGACCGCTGCTAACTTATACAATTGGACGCATTTGCAATGGATGACCAGTAATTACACTTATTACAGAGATACTTACACGGGTAATCGTGCCGATACCATCTTTAACCCTTGCATCATTGCGCCAAACAATGTGTATCCTAATAGCGATACCGCAGTAGGTGGCAACACACACGAGCAATTGTACCTCAAAGCCTTCAATGGCATGTGTATCGAATACGATACCATCAACATCACTTGGGCACCAGTTCCTACAGGTAGCTTCTCGATAGACCAACCCAAATGTAATGGCGACGTGGCTGAATTAGTGGTTCATCGCTCTAACTTAACGGGTCTAGACCGATACATTACCGAAATTCGTTGGTTCTTCGAATCGGGTGACGCACCTACTTCAACCGAATACAGCACAAACAAAGATACCCTTTGGGCTGCTTGGAGAAATTCGGCCGAAAACGAAGATTACGATCATGGCGTTTCAATGGAAGCCACCAATATTTGGGGGTGTACTTACCGAATTGCTCCACCAGACACTGTTCACGACCAGTTGCCTGCTTTTGTAGAGTGGATCGACGAAGAATATCCTACTTGTGGGGAGTGCGATGGTTATTTAGTGTTTAGAAATTATTCTCAAACTAAAAACTATTCTGTAGAATGGGGAACTATCGATTCGAC
>DYTF01000222.1 GCA_020726105.1 Sulfurovum sp.
TCGCCCAAATGCATCGCCGTCTCAGCATCCCATCTGGCAACATGCAGTACCATCCAACTTTTAAATTCACCTTCCAAAAAGGTCTTGACGGCTTCTATATCTTTGGTGTTTTGCCATTTTTCATGCAATGCTTTTACCTTGCTACGCAGGGTATCATGCTCGGCTTTGTGTATCTGTGCCGCGTAAAACTGGCTTTCTTCCATCATCTCTTCCTCTGTAGTAAAGTGGTCTTCGATGTCATAAAGCAGTACTTCAAAAAGCTCAGTTATCTTATGGACATCCTTAGCCAGAACGGCATCATGAAAATTATTGACGATTTCAATCTCTTCGTTGTGAAGCATATTCATCATGGCATTTGAGACTTGTTGCACATCACTTGGTTTAAAAAGCATTATTTCTCCTTCAAATAAATGGATTGTAGCTTGAAAAGGCGTAAGTCAAATTGACAAAAGTCAATGCAGGAATCTACTTCACTGCTGTCATCAAAAAAACCGTAAAGCTAGAGTGGGGTTTACCAATAGTGTTTGCCAAAGTAAAAGTCACATCTTTAAAACCAGCACTTTGTGCAGACTTTGTGAGCACTTCGCGGTCAAATCCATAGTGAAAGACTCCTGTATTGTCACCATGAAATGTGCCGTCTTCAGAGTCAAGATCTGCTATGGCGATAAATCCGTGTTCAGGAAGCATGGTGTAGAGCTTAGAAAATAGGGTGGTTGTATCTTCGATGTGATGTAGGGTCATGGATGAAATCACACCGTCAAACTTTCTTTCAAGCACTTCATAACTCAAATCTATCTCCAATACCTCAGTTTCACACTCCAGCGTATCGCACTTCATTTCAAACTCACGCAACATAGAAGGAGAGTTATCTACCCCAACAATCTTGCCAACATAAGGAGAAACAAAATAACTCAACAACCCAGTCCCCACTCCAAAATCCATAATCTCCATCGAACCTTTTAGTTTAATATTATTCACTATCAGTTTGGCTATCTCTTTTGCATTTTGAACTATCATCGGATTCATATCCCACACTACTGATTTATCCGCGAAGCGGTCAATTTTATTTATCATTTTTAAATTTCCTCATATTTTTTAATGTTTAATATTTTTTAGC
>DYTF01000223.1 GCA_020726105.1 Sulfurovum sp.
GACCACTTTTAAATTGGAGCAACGATGGTAAACCGAAAACTGATAAAAGAACTTTTAAATGAATCCTCTTGCACACACAATAAAGATAAAGATAAAAAGGGTGGTTGTGACAAACCTAAACCAGGGGCGACTTCGGGTGGGTGTGCTTTTGAAGGGGCACAGATAGCTCTTTTTCCTTATGCGGATGCTGCTCATTTGGTTCATGCTCCTGCTACGTGTCAAGGGGCTTCATGGGAGACCCGTGCGACCCTTACGAGTTATGAGGGAGAAGACAATACCCCTTTGGGTTATTATACGGACATTACAACCAATGATGTCATTTTTGGGGGTCATGAGAAACTTGAAAAGAGTATTGAATACATTGCTGAACATAAAAAACCCAAAGCCATTTTTGTCTATGAGACCTGTGTAACAGCGATGATTGGTGACGATATGGACAACATTGCGTCACGGATGGAAGCAAAGTATCAAATCCCTATTGTGGTGGTTCATGCACCAGGGTTTGTGGGTGGTAAAAACTTGGGTTCACGTCTTGGGGGTGAAGCGGTTTTGAACCATCTTATCGGTACACGAGAACCTGATGAGGTGCATCCGTTTGGAATTAATTTGATTGGTGACTACAATGTTACAGGGGATATGTGGCAATATACGCCAATTTTAGAGAAGATAGGTATTAAAGTTATCTCTACTTTGGCAGGTGATGGGCGAATAGAGAAGATTCAGATGGCACATACAGCAAAGCTTAATGTGATTGTTTGTGCCAAATCGCTTATAACCTTAACACGAAAAATGGAAGAGCAGTACCAAATTCCTCATGTATCGGTCTCTTTTTATGGGAAACGAGACACCACCAATGCCATAAGAAGTATTGTCAATGCTTTTGGAGATGAGATGCTGAGTAAAAAAGCCGAAGAGGTAATCAAAGAGGAAGAGGAGAAGTTAGAACAGCGACTGCTTCCCTACCGAAAAATCTTAGAGGGTAAAAAAGCCATCTTGAATACAGGTGGAAACAAATCGTGGTCAATCGCTTCTGCTTTGCAAGACATAGGCATAGAAGTGGTGGCTACGAGTATCGCAAAAGCCACCCTTGAAGACATTGAGATAGCCAAAGAGT
>DYTF01000022.1:0-16695 GCA_020726105.1 Sulfurovum sp.
GCCCTTGCGGTGGCTACAACCTACAGTGGAGTTTTGCTAGCGGGTATGTGGCAGGGATGATTAGCGGTAGATAGTCGTCCAGGAAATAAACCCGATGAATTTCTGCTCAACTTGCTTTTAACCTGATGGCTTTGGTGATTGATATTGAAAAATAAAAAAGTAATACAATCCCAAAGCTTATGAACAAAAAGGTAAAATAGTTGGCTTAGATATATTTTCATATACAATAAATTTTGGCGTAAAAATTTTGGGAAAAAATAGTTGAAAAGTTTCTGTATCAGGCTGAAATGCCTCAAATAACACTAATTTAGGACATAAAATATGCTGGAAGAGATAGATATCATTGAGGATAATATTTTAAAAAAGTATCCAAAAGTACTTGATATTCTTCTATTAGACCACACCACTGGTAAAAATATTTTCTGGGCAACTGATAATTATGAACATCTTGGTGATGAATATCAATTTTTATCACAAATCAATACAAAATCAATCACAGGACTAAATAGTAAAATCATAATGCCTAGAGTGCTAAAAAACAAAATACTTCAAAAAACCAGATCAAAAGAAATGGCGGAAGTTTATACACCGTCCTGGGTTTGCAATGAACAAATTAATGCTATCGACAATTCGTGGTTTGGTAAAAAAAATGTATTCAATAAACAAGTCATAGATACAAGCGGAACCCTAACATGGAAAACAAATAAAGATAAAATTCAATTCCCCGAAAATAAAACTTGGAAAGACTATGTAGACAATATTAGACTAGAAATTACATGCGGGGAGGCACCGTATCTTGCAAGTCGATACGACACAACAACGGGTAAATATATACCTGCAAGCGATAGAATTGGTTTGCTAGATAGAAAGCTTCGTGTTATCAGTGAAAACATAAAAACTAAAAAAATTTGGTTAAAATATACCGAATTAGCATATAAAAGTATCTATGGATATGAATACCATGGAGACAGTTTGCTTTTGGCTCGTGAATCACTTTTGTACACATTTATTGATAACCACATTGAAAAGTTCAATAGTGAACCAAAATTGGAAGATATTCAAAAGATTGCCTACATACTCTCTTGGAATTTATGGCAAATGGATGGGTTAAAATGTGTAGTTCCTCAAAGTTGCAAAGCAACCATCAAAGTAGAACAAAATTTATTCGAAAACGCTACAAATAATCTTATTGAGTGTAAAGGCTGCAAGATGAATGACATACATTTGCACAATGGTATCTATTGCATTATAATGGATTGGACAAAAGATGATTTGTTTGTTAATACAGGGGAGCGACATATAAAATTCATTGATTTAGTACAAAAGGAAGGCGTTAGGTAGATTATGTCAGAAACAAATATAAAAAATGTTCAAATATTAGATGAAATTATTATTGGTAGAGTCGAGCCACATATTTATGCATTTACAACGCAGACTATTCCAAATTATCTTAAAGTTGGTGACACCTATCGCCCGCTTGAAATGAGATTAAATGAGTGGAGAAAATATTTTCCAAACCTAGAAAAAAAGTTTGAGGCAATAGCTAAAGTAGATGAAAATACCTTTTTTCGAGATTATGCGGTACATCATTTTTTAGAAAACGATAAACAAAGACACCGTTTAATCCCTGATGAATTAGAAAACATACCCTATTTTTCCAATGAATTTTTTAAAAATGCTACCCAAGAGGACTTAATGGATGCGCTTAATGATATAAAAAATGCTCATCAAAACAATCAGCCAAAATATCAATATTACCAATTCAATGGAAGCCATATCCCTATTACTTTTACCTACAACAGAATCGAAGCTTACAGTCCAAGACCAAATCAAGAAGAAACGATTACGAAATTTAAAAATGCTATCCACAAGAAAAGAAACAATTTATTGATGTATGCTGTTATGCGGTTTGGTAAATCTTTTACATCTATGTGCTGTGCTGTTGAAATAGATGCCAAGTTTGTTATTGTTGTTTCTGCAAAAGCAGATGTGAAAGAGGAATGGAAAAAAACAGTAGAAAGTCATACGAAATTCGAAGGATATAGTTTTTTAGATAGTAACTCTCTTTTTAAAAGTGAAACTATCTTGTCTGAAAAAATTGCTTCAAAAGAAAAAATGGTTCTATTTTTGACCCTGCAAGACCTGCAAGGTGATGAAATCAAATCAAAACACAAAGAAGTTTTTAAGAGTCAAATTGACTTATTATTGATTGATGAAACGCATTTTGGCGCAAGAGCAGAAGAATACGGTAAGGTTTTAAAAGATACTCATTTAACCACTCAAGAAGTTAAAAATGAACAAAAAGAAAATGATAATAGCATAGATGAATTAGATGCAACGGTAAAAATACTTAATGCAAGAGTTCGCATACACCTCTCTGGCACACCTTATCGAATTTTGATGAATAGCGAGTTTACAAATGACGACATCATTGCATTTTATCAATTTTCGGACATAGCAGAAGATCAAGAAAAGTGGGATAATGAAAACCTTAATAAAGATGAGATAAAAGAGTGGGATAATCCCTATTATGGATTTCCAAAGATGATTCGATTTGCTTTTAATCCCAATAAATCTTCTCGGCAAAAAATGGAAGAGATGAGAAAAAATGGTGTTACTTACGCTTTTTCAGAACTGTTTAAACCGCAATCAATAATCAAAGAAAAAGAAAAAAATCTCCATAAAAAATTTAACCATGAACAAGAAATACTTGATTTATTAAAGGTAATAGATGGCTCAAAGGAAGATGAGAATGTATTAAGTTTTTTAGATTATGACAAAATAAAAGAAGGGAAAATGTGCCGTCACATTGTTTGTGTTTTGCCTTATCGAGCTTCATGTGATGCGTTGGAACAATTGATAAAGTCAAACACATTTAAAAATCTAAGTTCATACAAAATTATCAATATCTCTGGAGTAGATAACGACAAAACATACAAAGATACCCAATCAGTCCAATCAAAAATTCAAAAATGTGAAAAAGAAAACACTAAAACAATCACTTTAACAGTCAACAAAATGCTAACAGGCAGTACTGTTCCAGAGTGGGATACGATGCTTTATTTCAAAGATACCTCATCGCCCCAAGAGTATGACCAAGCAATTTTTCGTCTTCAAAATCAATACATAAAAACCTATAAAGAACCAAATGGAGATGAAGTTAAATACAATATGAAGCCTCAAACATTATTGGTTGATTTTAACCCCAACAGAATGTTTCAAATACAAGAACAAAAATCGCAAATATACAATGTAAACACAGATTCTAACGGCAACAGTAAATTAGAAGAACGAATCAAAAAAGAGTTAGAAATATCTCCGATTATAGTTCTAAATAACCATAAAATTGTTCAAATATCGCCAACGGATATTTTAGATGCAGTGAGACAATATTCGAGCCAAAGAAGTGTATTTGACGAAGCTACCAGTATTTCTATCGACTATTCTTTGCTTGACATCGCTGAAATCAAAGCTGAAATTGAAAAACAAGCTAAAATTGGCTCACGACAAGGTTTAGAGATTGAACCTTCAAAAGGTGACGGTGATGAGTTTGATATAGAAGATGTATCTAATAATGAAGAGTTTAATAAGAAAATTGAAAAAAAATCTAAAGATTCTACAAAAGATGATGAAATAGACTACAAAGGGCAATTTGCTATGTATTATGCAAGAATTTTATTCTTTGCATTTTTGACAGAATCAAACATTAAATCTCTTCAAGAGATTATCAGCCAAATTGAAGAAAATAAAAATAATCTTCGAATTGCTACAAATTTAAATCTCAATAAGGTTATTCTAAAATTACTTCAAAAGCATATTAATCCATTCATTTTAAGTGAACTTGACTATAAAATCTACAATATAAATTCATTAGCAAACGACCCTTCTTTGTCTCCAATCCAAAGAGCAAGTAGTGCTATGAAAAAGTTTAGTCGTTTATCTGATTCAGAAGTCGTAACACCTGAAAATGTAGCAGACATGATTGTCAATGTTTTACCTTCAGATGCCATCAATAACTCAACAATCTTTCTCGACATTGCAGCCAAACAAGGTGAGTTTGTCTATGCGGTTTACAAGAAATATGGCAAAGTTATAGCAAATAATTTTTACTCTATTCCTACATCTAAAATTGCGTATGAGTTTACAAGGAAAGTGTATAAACTGCTTGAATTAGATATCAACAATATTGAACAAAACTATACATCTTATGAGCTAATTGGAGAAAATGAGTTAATTATGGAAGAAGAACTAAATATAAATGGAACTAATATGAAAATTGATGTAATTATTGGAAATCCACCGTATCAACAAAGTGATGGTGGTGCACAAGCAAGTGCCAAGCCTATCTATAATGAATTTGTAGATGTAGCAAAAAAGCTAAATCCTAGCCATATCGCTATGATTATGCCCACTAGATGGTACGCAGGAGGCAAAGGTTTGGATGAGTTTAGAGATCAAATGCTCAACGACAAACATATAGTAGAATTGCACGATTTTCTAAAACCTGAGCTGATTTTTCAGAACATCAATCTCAGAGGCGGTATTTGTTATTTTCTTCGGGATAAAAACCATGATAATACAAATAACTCAACAAAAGTATTTACCTATCAAGACGATTTAACACCAAAACTCAATACTCGTAATTTGAAAACTGATGGTTCTGGTATATTGATTCGTCACACTCTAGCGGTAGAAGTTCTCAAAAAAATAAAATCTCACTCAGAATTTATGTCATTTGAAAATAATATTTCAGCATTAAGACCTTTTGGTTTCAGGGGATATTTTAGTAAAGATGAAAAATTTAGAGGCTCTAAAAAAGGTTTAAAAAATCCTGTGATTTGTTATGGAAAGGGCAAGGCGATAGGTTATGTAGCTAAAAGTGAAATCACAAAAAATACAGAATGGATTGATAGATATAAGGTGTTTACTCCGCGAGCAAATAATATAGGCACTGAACTAAATGATGATAATCTCAATACATTTATCGGAAAACCAAATACAATTTGTACAGAGTCTTATATTGTTGTGGGTGTTGATTTAGGTTTAGATGCATTGTCTTCATCTAATCTTTGTAAATACTTTACGACTAAATTTGCTAGATTTCAACATAGTGTAGGCAAAGCTAGCCAAGACGCTACTTCCAAAACCTATAAATTTCTTCCTCTCCAAAATTTCAATTCGGATTCAGATATTGATTGGACTAAGCCTATTTCGGAAATCGATAAACAATTGTATAAAAAATATAATCTAAGCGATGAAGAAATTTCATTTATCGAAAGCATGATAAAGCCAATGGCTTAAATCAAAATGCTTAGTTTCTTTAGTGATGACTAAAGAGTTTGTCCCGCTCTTACTCTCCCAACGCTTCCCTGCCGAGTCTATCGACCATTTTGATGCTATCTAAGGCATTGACAAGTATCTGTTTTGTGGAAGTGAGCGGTTTCATGTGGAGGTTTGTTTGTTTTTTGTCCAGACTTTCATCCATGAGTACGGTCATCACTTCTTTTTCCAACTCTTTGATGATTTCATCCAGTTTTGCTTCTATAAATGCTACATTCATATTTTTTAGTATCCCTAATTTGATTTTGGTCTAAAGACTTTGATAACGGCTTCGTTAGCCTCCATGTAGTGCCCGCCTATGAGGTCGATGCAGTACGGCACAGCAGGAAACACCGCGTCCAGACACTCACGGATGGACTTTGGTTTGCCAGGTAGGTTGATGATGAGTGCACCATCACAGATGCCTGCGGTTTGGCGTGAAAGTATGGCGGTGGGCACATACTGCAAACTCACCGCCCTCATCTGCTCGCCAAATCCTGGTAAGAGTTTTTGGCAGACATTTTCAGTCGCTTCGGTGGTGACATCACGCATGGCGGGCCCTGTACCACCTGTGGTGACGATGAGATCACATTGTTTATCGCGTGCAAGTTCTATGAGTGTTCTTTCGATGAGACTCTGCTCGTCAGGGATGCACCTGTACTCATACTCACACTCGTTGAGCAAATACGCTTTCATCGTATCCATAATCGCCACACCAGAGACATCTTCATAAATCCCTTGTGAAGCTCTGTCACTTGTGGTGACGACACCGATTTTTATTGTATCCATGGTTATCCTATCTTGTGCAAAATTTTATCTAACATACTTGTACTCAACATTTTCTTTAAAAACCCCAAAAGATAAGTCGCTTTGGTGATGTAGTACCGTGGTTTTGGTGTATCTGCTTTGATAATCCCATGAACTACCATCGCTACGGCTACAGCTTCTTCTTTGAAAGGTACTTTTTTTTGTGTACCCTCCATGTTTTTCTCATACCCTTCTTTAAACACCGAGCGTTCTATGTCTATATTTTCCTGTAGTTTTCGCACGGCATTTTTACGAAAATCACTCTCTATAGGTCCTGTATTGAGCAGTACAGAAAAGATTTGTGTACCTTTGAGTTCTAGTCTTAGTGTATCGCTAAGCCCTTCAACGGCGTATTTGCTGGCATTGTACGCCCCACGAGCAGGCAAGGAGATAAGCCCCAACACTGAAGAGTGCTGGATAATCTTACCATAGCCTTGCTTTCGCATCACAGGGATGATTTGCCTGGTGCACTCGTGCAGTCCAAAGACATTGGTCTCAAACTGTTCGCGCAACTTTTCTGTGCTTATATCTTCAAGCGCGCCAGGTTGTCCATAGCCTGCGTTGTTAAACCAGACATCTATCTTGCCCTCTTTTT
Source organism: Sulfurovum sp. (assembly GCA_020726105.1). Classification (GTDB taxonomy): domain Bacteria; phylum Campylobacterota; class Campylobacteria; order Campylobacterales; family Sulfurovaceae; genus Sulfurovum. The sequence continues at coordinate 6,722 of DYTF01000022.1, forward strand.
CAAGCACAGCTGCTATCACCGCACTTATCTCTTCAGGCTTGGTGACATCTAGCTTCATGGCATGCAAAAACCCAAGGCTTTTGAGTGTTTGCACATCTTCTTCTTTTCGTGCTGTGGGGTACACAGTGATGGATTTGTCTTTAAGATACAACGCAGTCGCCAACCCAATGCCACTACTGCATCCTGTTATGACGATAGTGGTCATGGTTTGTCCTTTATTTGAAGCAAATGCCCCACACCTTTGATGAGATAGGTTGCTGTGAGTGTTTTGAAAAACAAAAAAGCATCATGTGTGTCAATAATCTTATCTTCACCGCCTAAAAAGACTTCTATAACTGTGCCTTTTGCTAAGACGGCGTGTATTTTTTCACTCTCCCATCTATAGGCTAAAAGAGCTTCAAGTTCTTCTTTATTTCCTGCTTGAAGATACGCATCCAATGACTGTGTTGAAGGGAAGGCAACATTTTTTAAAAACTGTCCCACATAAGCATCTTGCTCGGCTTCAAAATAGCGCAACTGTGCACGCCTAAAGCTTGGTTTTTGTGTTTGAAAAAAAGCAGGAGAGAGCAATATGAGCCTGTCGATACGGGTAGAAGAGCTCAAAACATACTCAAGTGCCAACTGTGCCCCACAAGAAAAACCCGCCACGCAATAGTCACTTTCTATGAGATATTCGTCAAAAAGCATCTGCTCATTTTGCAATGAAAAACCTGAAAAATACTGCATCAGAAGAGTTTTTTCAAGATGTCTCTACACACTTCTTGTGTCACATTTTCATGCTCCAAAAGATATGAAGATGTCTCAAGTAGAGCCGTGTTCAGTGTTTTAAGTAGTGCTTCAACTTCTGTAGAGGCTTGACGCAAAAGCGCCTCTTCTTGCTCGCTTGTGACGATGAAGTTTTCACTCATCATGTACTCATATACGATTTTTCTTGCTATCTCTTTTGCTTGCACAATGTCTTGACTTGCATTGGTAAACTGCTCATTGTAGTGTATCTTGGTAGCGATGCTGCCAGCTAGATAGACTTTCATGCGTGCAAATAGCAGACTTTTTGAGACTATCTCATATTCTTGTATCGTCAGCCTGGTATTGACAATGCCTATCTTCTCAAACTCAACATCTAGCCATGTCGCAATCATCGCTTTGGAGGCTTGATAGATGGATTGAATCTCTCTTTCTTCTTCCGTGAAAGATAAAATCTTTCTTTTGCCCAACAACACCTTTTCTTTGACCGCTTCAAAATCTGTCGAAAGAACAATGCTCCTGCCTTCTCTCATCGCGTAAATCGCCGCTTCGTTGGTGAGTGTATCGAGTGCGGCAGAGTTAAATCCTACCGTCATGCGCGCGACTTGTTCTATGTTTACTTCATTGGGCTTATGGGCTAGGTACAACTCTAGTGTTTTCATCCTGTCTTCCAAGTCAGGCAAAGAGATATGGATGCGTCTGTCAAAACGCCCTGCTCTTAGGAGTGCCTCATCAAGCATCTCCATCTTGTTTGTCGCACCGATGACGATAACACCTGAGCTTTCTTTAAAGCCGTCCATTTCTGTCAAGAGTTGGTTGAGCGTGGCTTCTCTCTCGTCATTTCTTTGCTCGCCACGGCTTTTGCCTACGGCATCTATCTCGTCTATGAACACGATACTAGGTGCCATCTGTTTGGCTTTTTTAAAGAGTTCAGAAACCCTTTTTGCCCCCATACCCACATAGATATGTACAAAAGAAGCACCACTTTGGTAAAAAAATGGCACACCTGCTTCACCTGCTACGGCTTTCGAGATAAGCGTCTTGCCTACACCTGGGGGGCCAACCAGTAAGACACCTTTTGGCAGGCGAATATCTAAGTCGCGATACTTTTGTGGTGCTCTTAGAAAGTCGATAATCTCTTCAAGCTCTTCTTTAACATCTTTGATACCTGCAACATCTGCAAAAGTAACACGAGAAGTCAGTGCCTCAACAGGCTCATCCTCAAGCGTGTTCTGTTCCGTTTTTGCCATATATACATTTTTATCAAACCCTCGACTCTTTTGTCTAAGCCAAAGATACATCACCGCACCTGCACTGACAAATAAAGCCCCCATAAACAGCATCAAAAAAGTACTTGTTTCTGCTATGTAAACAGGATATTTGGTAAAAAAAGCGTTTTTATTGACCGCTTCTTTATAGATTTTGTAAGTTTGCTCTGGTGTATAGAGATAGAGCCACTCTCCATCGAGTTTGACTTTTTGTATTTTATTTTCTGTGTAGAGCGCATTGGCTTTTTCGTGCGTGATGAGTGTGCTACTGTCTCTAAGTCCTGCAAAAAGAAGCAGCAACAAAAGCACAACAAACAATAAAGCAATCACTTTGGTATTTTTACTTTGCAGGGTGCTGGAGTTAAAGTATTGCTCTATTGCCTTCATTTCCTACCTCCACATCATTAAGCAGTACCCAGTTGGCACTGAGGTCTTCATCACTGGTAACCGTTACCTTATTAAAATACTGATCAAACCCATGATACACACCACCTTGACCACTCTCTAGCAGTACCTCAAGATTCTGTGTATGCTCGCGCCTAAAGAGAAAATTTTTAGCTTTAATGATCTCTGTAAGTTCATGATGGCGTGCTTTGGCGACATCTCCTTTGATTTCTGGCTTCATGCTTGCTGAGGGTGTATTGTCTCGTTTGGAGTAGGAAAAAGCGTGTACATGTGTAAGTGGTAACTCTTTAACTCTGTTTATCGCCTCACTCCACTCTTTTTCGTCTTCACCAGGATGCCCTACGATGTAGTCTGTACCCAAAGCGTAGCCATGCTCGGCGATTTTTTGAAAAAGCTGTAAGTCTGTTTTGTATTCGTTGCGTCGGTTCATGACTTTGAGCATCTTATCGCTGGTGTGTTGCAGGGCAATATGTAGATGTCTTGCCATCCACGGTTCGCTAAGCAGTTCCAAAAACGCATCGTCTATCTGTATAGGCTCAAGACTGCCGATGCGGATGCGTCTAACTCCACGGATGAGACTCATCTTTTTAAGCAACTTTGCCATGGAAGTGTTATGGTCTTGCCCATAACTGCCCACATTCGTACCCGTGAGGATGAACTCACCAAATCCATTGGCAGCGAGTTTGCTTATCTGCTCTAGTATCGTCTCTTCTGTGTGGGAGCGGGCATTACCGCGCACTGAGGGGATGATGCAGTATGAGCAGCGAAAATCACACCCTTCTTGTATCTTAATAAACGCTCTACTTTTACCTATAAACTCTTCTACGATGGTGGAGTCTATGTGCTCTAGGTCACCTATTTGGTAAAAAGGCTGTTCGTTTTTAAGTATTGCATTGATGTTTTCTTTTTCCGAATGCCCCATGACTCCAAACACTTTTTTCTCTTCAAAAAGCGACTCGCCTTTAGAGTGAGAGCCACATCCTGCAAGCACGACTTTGGCATGGGGGTTTTTGCGTTGCATGGAGGCGATATAGGTACGCACCGAAGAGTCTGCACCATTGGTCACCGTGCAAGAGTTTACGACGATGATGTCGGAGAGCAGTTCATCGTTTGTGAGTTCAAACTCTTCGAGTTTAGACATCATCACTTGTGTGTCAAACTGGTTGGTGCGACATCCGAAGGTTTTAAAATAGACTTTTTTTTGCATTAGAGTAGTGTTCCTTGTGTGGGTGCATTTTCCAAAGTGGGCGGGGATTTGGGTACATCTTTGTCGATATAGATAGACTGAGTAGGAAAGGCTAGATGGATTTTATCTTCGGCTTGGATACGCATAATAATCTCCGATGAAATCGTACTTCTAAGCGTCAGTGTCGCATACGAATTTGTCAGATACCAAATGGAGATTTTCATCCCATACGGCTCTATGAGTGTAAAGACGCGGGGTTCAACATTGGTATTTTTGACCGAATATTGACTACGAAGCTTGTTAAGTTGTTTACGGGTGATGTCTGTGTAGCCTTTTGAGTACTTTTTGGCTATCTCTTTAGCTATGAGTGCTGCTTTTTGTATGTCAGAGTCAAAGGTGACTAAAAAGTCTATGCCATCCCATACCGTCTTGAGTCCTGCGTGCGAATAGTTAGAAATCATATCAGTAAATATATAGTTATTGGGCACAAAAATAATACGCCCTGCACGACGATTTGTCATCTCTGTTGTAAGCGTAATGTCTTCATGCATCGTCATACGAAGAAGTGAAATATCGACGATGTCACCCACATACTCAACACCATTTCTGACAAACTTTACCCTATCACCCACATGGATAGCACCGCCTATGACAATTGTAAGCCAGCCCATCAATGAGGTAAACCAGTCTTTCATCGCAATAGCAATACCAGCAGAGGCAAACCCTAAAATAGTAACCAAGTAGCTTACATTTTCTATGTAAGCCAGCAGCAAAATCAAAATCAAAATCGTGACAAAAGTAAAGTTGAGTGCTTTGTTGATGGTATAAAAACGCTCATTGTCTGACATATATTTTTTAACCAAATATTTGATGAAAAACAATAAAAAGATGAAAAACAAGACAATAGCAGCGATACTAACGGTTCTTTCTATCTCATTTTGTACTTCACTTTCAAGATTGAGCTTGACTTCATCCACTTTTTTACTGTAGACATTTTGAGTCGTCTTAAAAATCTCTATGACAGGTGTAAAGGTTTTGATTTGGTCGTCATTGTCTTTTTGTGCGCCAAGATACTCTGTATTGCTAGCATCTAATTTTAAAAGTTTTTCAATAACACGCTGTTTCTCTTTCAATTTTGTCATGATGTAAATCAGTGAATCATAACGACTGCTATATTCTTGTTCGTCTGAGCTTATTTTTTGCCTATACGAAAGTGCCCCTATCACTGCTAAAGGATTACCGATGTGGGGTATCTCTTCAATATTGGGGGGGGTTAAGAATTTTCTAAAAGGGTCTTTTTCGTACTCTTCAAGAAGTTGAAGCTTACCGAGAAGTGTCGCTTTATTGTTTTGCGCATCTTCCAAAGCATCTTTTTGTGCTGTGGTTTTTTTACGCACTTTGGCTAGCTCACTGATTTCTTTATCGAGCTTGATTTCTTGCTTTTTGAGTCCTAGAAAAATGTGGTAATTGCTATAAATCTTTGACCAAATATTATTTTCAATCAGCTCACTATCAAGTGTATTTTTCTCAAAGAGTAATTGTTCTGATTTTTTACCGTCCTCTATAGAGAGTTCACTCGCATTGTATTCAGTGCTATTTTGTGTCGTTTGGTTTAGCTCAACAGTCTCTTCTGCATCAAGGTTTATCGCTCCAAAGAGAAAGAGGGCTAAGACGACAGAGGTTAACTTCACTGAGGCTCTCCAAATGCACGCAAGACTTTTTTGACACTTGCTTCATCGATGTCATTTCGCATGGTATGATTTCCTAAGCCTTGTGGCAAAATAAACTTAATGCTTCCTCTGTCTACTTTTTTATCGAGAAAAAAATGCTCATAGAAGTCATCCACATCTTTGATGCAGTAGGTAGTCGGCAGTGATGCTTTTTGTAAGAGCACAGTAATGCGCGCTGCCTCCTCTTGTGAGCACAGTCCAAGCTCGACTGCCAAAGCATTTGCCATCACCATCCCTATGGCAACTGCTTCACCATGTAAGTAGATCTCATACTGTGTCTCATTTTCCACTACATGACCAAAAGTGTGCCCGTAGTTCAGCACAGCACTGATACCTGCTTCTTTTTCATCTTGATTGACCACCCATGCTTTAAGCTCTACTGATTTTTTGATGATTTCTTTGAGGGTTGCCTCATCCCTAAAGTCTGCTTGCTCTAAAAATGCAAAATACCTCGCATCAAACATCACCGCCATCTTGACTATCTCAGCCACACCTGCAGCGAACTCTCTACTAGGCAAAGTATGTAAAAAATAGGGGTCGATATAGACGGCTTTGGGCTGATAAAATGCCCCGATAAGGTTTTTACCATAACGGGTATTAACCCCTGTTTTACCACCCACGGAGGCATCGACTTGAGAAAGTAGCGTGGTCGGTATCTGGATAAAATCAATCCCTCTTTGGTACAAAGAAGCCACAAACCCAGTCATATCGCCTATGACACCGCCACCAAATGCGATGAGGAGCGATTTTCTGTCAAGTCTGTATTCAAAACATTCATTGAGTATAGACTCAACTGTCTCAAGCGTCTTGTAAATTTCACCATCGGGTATGGTCACGACATGCAGTTGTGGCGCGCTGATGTGCCTAAGAAGTCTGTTTAGATGCAAGCCAGAGATCGTAGGGTTGGTTACAATCACAACATGGGTGTCAAAAGTAAGATGGGGTAATGCATCTATGGTTATATCGTAGGTAATATTTTGAGTGTGAACAAGTTCAATTGGGACAATCATCGGACAAAAACCTTCTCTGTTTTGTTGGCTTAATTATTCTATCCAATTTGTCATTAAGGAAGCTTGTTTGGGCGATATAGCGTGTAAGATATTAAACAATATCATCATACGGAACAAGGAGTTTTGGATGCTGTGTTGATGCAAGAAGAAAGTCTTCTATCTTCTTAGAGATGAGTTTTTTTAGGGTAAGATGGCTAAGGCTTTTTTCAAATGGGGCTACTTGTAAAATATTTTTCATCTTAAAAATTTCGCGTATAGGATTGGTTACTTTTTGCTCTATATGCAGCGTGATATTAAAAATCTCAGCCAAGGTCTCATAGTGTTCAATAATCATTTGCCTGTTATCAAAATCACCCGTGGGGTCAAAATCACCCAAAGATAACCTAAATCCAAATGCTTCAGAGATGTCAAAAGCCAAAGAAGAAATAGACTCCATCTTTGCATTTTCACCCATAAGAACAATGGTGCTTTTGATGTTATACAGTGGTGTATCACCAAACAAGAAAACCAATTTTTTCACACCATAAAGGGTATCTTTGATGCTAGAAGACTCAAAGGTATTGATGCTATTCATCACCAGCCCAATATTGTGAGTCTGTATATCCTGTTCTAAGACTGTTGTTATCTCTTCATCTTTGTAGTTGACAAAGAGAGTGACTGCTTTGGACTCATGCTTTCTAAGCTCCTGAAGCAGTGCAAAATTTTGTGGATGCAAAATACGCACAAATAAGCTCTTATTCTCAAGCTTTTGTGTTAGATAGATACTCTCTTTGAGATACAAAAGTGCTTGTTTTGCATCATATTTTAAATCCAAAATCAGATAAATATCTTTACCGAAGGGTTCAGGAAAAATCCCTTTTCTTCTATTGATAGTCTTATAAACACCATAGAGCACAATAGGTTTTCCGACAATCAATAAAGTATCGTTAGGGCGTATCATGGTCGTATTTGTAGGAAGGAGCTGTCTTCCGTCACGGTACAAAGCAGCAATTTTCCAGTTACGCTGCACGATAGAACCGATATGCCGAAAAGCATACGCGCTGCCAAAGGGTACATACACCTCCATGATTTCACCCTCTTTTAGCCCGATGTTTTGTGCAAGCAAAGGAACATTGGGGAGTTTGTCGTAGAGATGGCTTGCGATGAGTTCATTTGCATGGATAATGCTTAAATGTTTCAGCGTTATATCTACCTCGAAATCGTCCCACTGATTGATTAAAATAATACTCGTTTTACTTTTGATAAGTGCCAGATTTTTCAACACATATCGCGTCTCCTCAGCATCTTCTAGCACGATAAAAAGCGTAGAAAAGCGTGTCTCTTCCATGATGGTATTGAGTTTAGAAAAACTCGTAGGGTCGCTCTCTATAAGCGTTATATTTGCGCCTATCTTTTGTGGTAAAGTATCTGCCTTGTGGTAGGTGACAAAATATCGGTTCTCGGCAACCCTATTTGTGCCAATGCGCTCTATAAACTGTTTGGCAATAGCTCCACTGGCTAAAATGAGTATGTTTTTCAATCGATGCCTTCTAGGGTTTTTGGGTATAATTTCATCATTATTTTTTCAAAGGGTATTATAACACAATGCAATTTCAGCTAGATAAAACCGATGGCAATGCCAGGGCCTGCACCATCAAAACAACCCACTCCACTATCCAAACCCCCGTATTTATGCCCGTTGGCACCGTGGGGGCAGTCAAAGCACTTGATGCGACTGATTTGGCTACTTTCATCAAGCCTGAAATCATCTTGGGCAATACTTACCATCTTTACATCCGTCCTGGAGATGAGACCATCCGCGTGATGGGTAAACTGCATGGATTTACAAAGTTTCCCAAGAGTTTCCTCACTGACTCAGGAGGATTTCAAGCCTTCTCTCTTTCTAGCAATGTCAAGATAGACGAAGGTGGCATCACCTTTAGAAGCCATGTGGATGGCAGCAAACACTACTTCACACCCCAAAAAGTTATCGACATCCAACATAACTTAGGCTCAGACATCATGATGATACTAGACGACCTTGTAGCCCTACCCGCAACGCAAGAACGCATCAAGGCCAGCATCGAACGCACGACGCGCTGGGCACAAGAGTCCATCGACTACTTTAGAGCCAAACAATCTGAAGGCATCGGGATTGAGCAAAACATTTTTGCCATCATCCAAGGCGGAACCGACAACGCCTTTAGGGAAAAATCCGCCAAAGAACTTTGTGCTATGGATTTTGACGGTTTTGCCATCGGTGGACTCAGTGTCGGTGAAGCCAATCAAGATATGTACAACACCGTAGCGTGGACAACACAGTTCATGCCAACAGACAAACCGCGTTACCTCATGGGTGTAGGCACACCTGAAGACTTAGTGGAAAATGTCTCACGCGGCATCGATATGTTTGACTGCGTCATGCCCACACGCAACGCACGAAACGGCACACTCTTTAGCTCTTTTGGCAAATTTAGCATCAAAAAAGCTGAATTTAAAACCGATGAGCGCCCCATAGACCCTGAGTGTGGCTGCATGGTCTGTCAAACCTACTCCAGAGCCTACCTGTGTCATCTCTTCAGAGCCAAAGAGATCACCTACTTTAGGCTTGCTACCATACACAACTTGTATTATTATCTAGATCTCATGAAGCAGATGAGAGAGGCTATTTTAGAAGAACGGTTTGAGGCTTTTAAATATGAGTTTTACAGTAAACGAAGCTAAAACCGTTAGTAATATTTGCCCCGAAGGGCTTTGACTTTAAGATGCTGTGTGCTTAGATGATTTTATTGTGAGTAATCGTTTTGGCTCTTTGGGCGTTGACGGTGTATGTTGTGCTATCGTACGCACTGACATAAGTCCAAAGAGCGGTGGCACTGTCTGCTGTGAAGGTCACTGTAAGAAAGCCTCTATCGAAAGTGTTTGCATACTCAAGGTCGTCTATGAGAAGTGTCAATGCTTGCTCAAACAGTTTAGAAGCTTCCACATTAGGGAGTCCAACATACTTCTCAAGTCCTGGTGATGTGACAGAAGCAGTAGCAAACTCTACCCCTACCACATCGCCACCGAAGTCTGTCAATTTACTTGACCAACCGTTATGGGTGTCACCTGCTAGTGCGACAAGGTTTTTGTTTAGGGCTTTAGCGGTTCCAAAGATGGTTTCTCGCTCAGCAAAGTAGCCATCCCACGCATCAAGGTTATAAGGAACCTTAGTGCTCAGTCTTGCTTTGTCTTGGTCGGTCAAAGTGGGATCACCCTGAAGCTGTCTTACTTTGAGCAGGGTAAGCTCGCCAATAAGGGGGTGAATTCGTGTAATGAGTGCTTCAGCTGTTGTGCCAAATGCTGCTGGGTTTTCAAGCATCAGAATGGGTGCTAAAAGCTCTACAGAAAAACTGAGTTTTCCCATAATCACTTGCTGTCCGAGCACTTGCCATGTTGCAGTAGAGGCGGCAAGTTGTCCTTGAAGCCACTGTAGCTGACTAGCACCCAACATTGTTCTTGTGTCTGATGTCGAATCTTCTGTAAAAGTTGTTGCATCAAATTTGCCCCCCCGTTCAGAGAAGTAGTTAGCAAAACTCAGTTGCTTATCTCTGCCGCACACTCTTGTCTCAAGCATATGAAGTGATACTAGATTACCAAAATCAAAAGTACG
>DYTF01000022.1:16795-18930 GCA_020726105.1 Sulfurovum sp.
ACACTCTTGTCTCAAGCATATGAAGTGATACTAGATTACCAAAATCAAAAGTACGGTAAATCTCTTTTTGGTTTGCAACTGGTCTAATCGGTAGCCATTCAAAGTATGCCTGAAGTGCCATTTGTATTCGTGTAGCAAAATCACCTTCTGTGTCATCATGGTTTTGTGCACCGTTTTTGTACGCGTCATTGGCTATCTCATGGTCATCCCATACAACTATCATCGGACAGGCAGCATGGATGGCTTGTGTACCTGCATCTGTGTGATAGAGTGCGTATCTTCTTCTATAGTCTTCAAGGGTGAGACACTCTGTACTGTTGTTTTCTGGCAACACTCTTCCTAAGGCAACAGCATTTTCAGTTGCGTAAGCAGGGCCAGATGCTACTTCATCATTTACATACATACCATACTCATAGATGTAGTCACCAATGTGAAGCGTCACATCAAGGTCGGCGATTTTTGCGGCTTCCGTGTAGACATTGAAAAATCCATTGGTATAGTTTGCGCAAGAAAAGACTGCCATTTTCACTTGAGATGGATTGGACGGCAGTGTTTTGGCAACACCCACAGGAGAGGTTTTACCGTTTGACTTAAAGCGGTAATAATACTCTGTCCCTGCTGTAAGATTTTGCGCATCTATCTTAACCGTAAAGTCGCTTTCTTGTTTTGCTGTGTATGTACCGTTATTTACCACGCTGGTAAAACCTTCATCGCTAGAGACTTCAAAATCCACTAAAATATCAGCCGTTTGCGCAACATCATTGTGAGTGATGCGCGTCCAAATGATGACTTTATCACTCAAAGGGTCACCACTGGCTATACCATGTTTAAAATCAACATTCTGAACAAGCGGTTCGGTAGTTTGATTATTGTCAGATGTATTGGTGTCAGATGTATTGTCATCAATTTGAGCTACTCTGCCATCATTGGACGAACAACCGCTAATCCCTGTTGAAATAAGTAGCGTAGAAGCCGCAACTGCCGAAATCCTTATAAAATCTCTTCTTGAAATATCAAACATACCCGTCCTTTTGGAAATAAATTTTGAAGAATATAGCGTATGGTTATAACAAAGTGGTATCAATCTAAACAAAGCCCACCCCAAACCTTTAAAGTGTATAATAAAAGAGTGCTACAAACAGAATGCATGGATTTTAAGCCAAATCGTACTTTTTGGCTTGACCCGCGTGCATTTTTGTGCTATAAGTTAAATGAGACTAAAATTATCCGAATAAGGATAATGCATCATAAAAAGGATTATATATGGCAAATGAAGGACTAGATAAAGCTGTCTCAGGCGAGTATGCGCTTGGTTTTGAGATAGACATCGAAACCGAAACCGTACCACCTGGGCTAGATAGAGGCACTATCGAATTCATCTCAAAGAAAAAAGACGAACCACAATGGATGCTGGATCTTCGTCTCAAAGCACTTGAAAAATGGTTCACGATGACCGAACCCCACTGGGCACACTTGGAGTATGAACCCATAGACTACCAGTCTATTTCCTACTTTTCAGCACCTAAAGAGGGTCTCAACAGCTTGGATGAAGTCGATCCAAAGATACTCGAAGCGTACAAAAAACTGGGTATCTCTCTTGAAGAGCAAAAACAACTCGCAGGCGTAAAAGTAGCCGTGGACGCGGTTGTGGACTCGGTATCGGTCAAGACGACTTACTCTGAAGAGCTGCAAAAGCATGGTGTTATCTTCTGTTCTATCTCAGAAGCCATCAAAGAGCATCCTGAACTCATTAAAAAATATATGTTTTCTGTTGTACCTATGAGCGATAACTACTTTGCAGCCCTGAACTCTGCGGTATTTACAGACGGTACATTTGTCTACATCCCCAAAGGGGTTCGCTGTCCGATGGAGCTTAGCACCTACTTTAGGATCAACGCGGTGAACACAGGGCAGTTTGAACGCACACTTATCGTAGCGGATGAAGGCTCGTATGTGAGCTACAACGAAGGGTGTTCTGCACCGACGCGTGACGAGCATCAGCTTCATGCTGCGGTTGTAGAACTCATTGTCATGAAAGATGCAGAGATCAAATACTCCACCATACAAAACTGGTTCCCCGGAGATGAAAACGGCAAAGGTGGCATCTATAACTTTGTTACCAAACGCGCACTCTG
>DYTF01000022.1:19030-21732 GCA_020726105.1 Sulfurovum sp.
GAGCAGCTTTTTTACCTGCGTCAAAGAGGGATCAACGAAGAAGATGCCGTGTCGATGATTGTACACGGTTTTTGTAAACAAGTCTTTAGCCAGCTTCCGATGGAGTACGCGGTTGAAGCCAAAGCATTATTAGAATTAACATTAGAAGGAAGCGTAGGATGAGTACAAACAGCATGATGACCATAGAAAATTTACAAGCAAAAATCGGTGACAAAGAGATACTAAAAGGGTTGAACCTGCAACTTGAAGCAGGCAAAGTCCATGCCATCATGGGACCAAACGGTGCAGGTAAATCGACTCTGTCTAAAACTCTGGTAGGACACTATGATGTGACGGTTACAGGTGGAGACATCTTTTATAAAGGCAAAAGCATCAAAGAGATGGAAGCTGAAGAGAGAGCCTTAGAGGGCATCTTCCTTTCATTTCAACACCCTGTAGAGATACCGGGCGTAAATAATGCTTACTTCTTACGCTCTGCTCTCAATGCAAAACGCAAACACGAAGGCAAAGAAGAACTGAACGCTGCTGAGTTTTTGCGTCTGATGAGAGGTCACTTGGAGATGCTTGGTATGAAATCAGACATGATCAGCCGTTCACTCAATGAAGGTTTCTCAGGTGGAGAAAAAAAGCGCAACGAAATCCTTCAAATGCTCATCCTTGAACCTGAAGTCATCATCCTCGATGAGATAGACTCAGGTCTTGACATCGATGCGCTTAGAGCTGTCTCAGAGGGTATCAACAAGATGAAAGACGGCAAACGCAGCTTTTTGGTGATTACGCATTACTCTCGTATTTTGGATTATATCAAACCTGATTATATCCATGTGCTCAAAGACGGACGCATCATCAAGACAGCAGGTCCTGAACTCGTAGCACAGCTTGAAGAACACGGATACGACACGATAGAGGAAGAATGATGCAAGAATATTTTCAACATTTAAACAATTATCAAACTATTGATTGCATCTCTTGCCAAGGGCAAAGCTTTAGTGCTAGGAATTTCCAAGGAGCTTTGCTTCTTGGAAAGGAGATAATTAAATGAAACTATCAACCTTAAAAGACATATCAATACAAGAACTCACCACTCTTTTAAAGGTCGAGGGAAGAGAGCAATTGCTTGAAAAGTTTTATTCTCTTGGGTTGCCAAACAAAGAGAGTGAAGCTTACCGCTATTTTGATGTAGAAAAACTCTTGGAGTCTGACTATACCATTAGCCCTGCACTACCTGGAGCAATCGGCATAGGCAAAAAAGTTGTCATCATTGATGGCGTGGTAAGCACTGCACCCAAAGGTCTTCGTATCTACTACAAAGAGTGTGAGTCAGCCGATATGGAGCATTTTGATCCGATGTATTTTTTGTCTCATCTGCTTTCGCCGGTGATTATCAAGATAGAAGTAGATGGCGATGCTGAACTGGAAATAGAACACCACTTTACCAAGAGTAACAGCCTTGTGCCCTACCGTATCGTCTTGCACAATCAAGCCAATCGTCATGCAACTATCTATGAGAGTTTTATAGCCGATGACATCGAAAATACGCTGGTATTGTACGGTTACGATATGCATGTGGCGCAAGATTCTACGCTTAGAGTGGTGAAAATGCACAGCATGATAGACAGCCGTTATGCGATGATTGCCTCACATAAGGTCAATGTCGCCAAACAAGCCAATGCACTCATTAAAAGTTTTGATTTGGGTGGAGGTCAGGCGCTACAACTTATGAAAATAGAGCTAGATACCTACGCACATGTCGATGCAGCGCATCTACTCTACTTAAACAAAGACTCCAAGCGCGGTACGGTCTCTCAGATGATACACAAAGGGGAGCACTCTACTTCAAAACAAGAGGCAAAAAATATCTTAGACGGCAAAGCCAGAGGGATATTTGATGCACTCATCAAGGTAGAACGCTCCGCCAAATATACCAAGGCAGAGCAAAACTCAAAATCCATTTTGCTTCATAAAGAGGCGTACATGGCGGCCAAACCACAGCTTGAGATCTATATCGATGAGCTAGAAGCCAGCCATGGTGCTACGACGGGACAGTTGAGTGAAAAACAGCTGTTTTATCTACAAAGCCGCGGTATCAGTTACACAGAAGCAAGGAAAATACTCGTCATCGCATTTGCCAACACGCTCATAGAGACGGTCAAAGACACCAGACAGCAAGAGCAGATTAAAGCTGCTTTTGAAGAAGTGTTTTACACCACACACCAAAGGGGTTAAGATGAATATGGAAGAAACCGTAGCGAGGTACAAAGAGGATTTTGATCTTTTTCCTACTGCCGATGAAAAGTTGGAGTATATTTTTGATCTAGGTAAAAAGCACACGACACTTTGTGATGAAGAGAAAAATGAAGCCACCTTCGTACATGGCTGTGCAAGCAACGCATGGCTTATGGGTGAATGTAAAGACGGTTTACTATTACTCAGAGGTGAAGGTACTTCAGAGATGGCAAAAGGGATGCTGACACTTTTGTTAGACATCTTTGCCAACCGTCCCGTAGATGAGATACTGGGTTTTGATCCTGCTAAACTGCATGAGATGGGCATCGTGGAACTGCTTTCTCCTGTACGCCAGCAGAGTCTTGAAGCTTTTTTGAAAAAAGTCTATACCTATGCACAACAGTGCAAAGAACAAGGAGCCTAGTCATGAGTGAACAAAGCATCGCTGAAAAAATGGCAGAGGAAAAAAGAAAATT
>DYTF01000022.1:21832-26131 GCA_020726105.1 Sulfurovum sp.
TTAATACAGAATTAAGCTAAAGGGTACTATACTTAAAGGATAAAAATTATCATTTAAAAGGAAATACCCATGAAACATTCTGTCTTATTCGTCACCACTTTGTGTCTTACTTCATTTTTGTCTGCTGCACCATCCATTGCAGATACAGCCAAACAAAACGGTCTTGTGGCAATACCGCAAGATCACAAAGAACTGCTTAAACTCACCGATCCAAACAGCACCATCACACCCGAAAAAGTAGAACTCGGTAAAAAACTCTACTTTGAACCTAGACTCTCAAAAAGTGGCATTATCTCTTGTAATACCTGCCACAACTTGGGTCTTGGTGGCGTAGATGGTGTGAGTGCAGCAGTTGGACATCATTGGATACCAAACCCGCACCATCTTAACTCACCAACCGTGTACAATGCGATGTTCTTTAAAGCGCAATTTTGGGATGGCAGAAGCCCGCATCTTGAAGACCAAGCGCAAGGACCAATGCAGGCAGCACCAGAAATGGCAGCAGCACCTTCTCTTGTAGTAGAGAGAATCAACTCTATCCCTGCGTATGTAGAGGAGTTTAAAACAGCGTATGGCAAAGATGTCAAGATTGACTTTGAAACCATTACGGCTACTATCGGTATCTTTGAGCGAACTTTGGTGACACCTTCACGATTTGATGATTTTCTTAATGGTAAAGCGGATGCACTGAGTGATGCCGAGAAAAAAGGTCTCCAAACCTTTATGGACAAAGGATGTGTATCGTGCCATACAGGCATAGCACTGGGTGGTACGATGCAACCGTTTGAAGTAGCAGGAAAATACAAATTTGCCGCTGTAGGTGACTTCAAAGGTGATAAAAACGGTATGGTCAAAACACCAACACTGAGAAACATTACAGAGACAGCACCCTACTTTCACAACGGTGCCATTTGGAGTCTTGCTGATGCAGTCAAAGAGATGGGAAGCACACAACTGGGCATTGTCATTAGCGACGAAGAAGCAGCACAAATCGTGACATTCTTCGCTGCACTTGAGGGTAGAAAACCAGAGATTACTTACCCGCAATTTCCTGCAAGTACAGCCACAACACCTAAACCTGATTTCAAATAACTTTCAAAGCCTCTTTTTTTAAGAGGCTTTTGATTTTTTAGCTACACACACTTTACACATAGTTTATCTAAACTTGACTCAAACATTAAAAGGAGTTTTTATGACACATGTACTGATGGGTTTACCTTTTGCTGCAGATGCTTTAGAGCCATATCTCTCCAAAGAAACATTGCAATATCACCACGGCAAACACCATGCCACCTATGTGAACAATCTCAATAAACTCATCATAGGTACACCTTTTGAGCAGATGAGCCTCGAATCAATCATTATCAGTGCAACAGGAGCCATATTTAACAACGCTGCTCAGGTCTTTAACCATGATTTTTACTTTAGCGGCTTAAAAAATGCAACCACTCTCCCTTCAGATGAACTCATAGCACTTTTTGAAAGAGATTTTGGCTCAACTGAAGCATTTAAAGAGTCATTTATGGGGACAGCTTTAGCTCTTTTTGGTTCAGGATGGGTGTGGCTGAGCATCAACAGTGCTGGGAAATTGATACTTGAACAGCACTCCAATGCCAGTAACCCGCTTCTAGCAGGCTACACACCACTGCTTACCTGTGATGTATGGGAACATGCGTATTATATTGATTATCGAAATGCCAGAGCAGATTACCTAGAAAAGTGGTGGACATTGGTCAATTGGGAGCTTGTTTCGAACAAATTGACAGCCTTGCAACCATGAGCTTGCTAATCTATAATATACTATTAAGTTGTTTATAACTCATTACTATTGATTATTCTTCATTATCCTGCTATACTTACGAACTTTTCTGCAAGAGAGTACTAAACTCCTTTTCGAGATACCCTTATCTCTTCTATTTTATACAGCATGCATCTTTGTGCATCGCACTATGAAGTTTGGTATCAGTTTGCATAAAACAGGTTTGACGCCTCTTGATACCATGGTTGACACAGCACTACTACGATAACACAAGATGTATACAACACCGACATTTTAACACAAAGAAACACAATGAAATTTACAGATTTTAACCTCAAAGAGACCATTCAGGCTGCCATCACCGAAGCTGGGTTCGTAGAACCCTCACCCGTTCAAAAAGATGCGATACCTATCATCCTAGAAGGGCATGACATCATCGCTCAGGCACAAACAGGAACAGGAAAAACGGCAGCATTTGGTTTGCCTGCTATGTCCATGATGAAAGGGGACGGGAGCGTAGAAGGACTGGTCATCGTTCCTACCCGTGAACTTGCGATGCAAGTCAGTGATGAACTCTTTCGTTTTGGTAAACTCTCAGGTCTTAAAACAGCCACCGTGTATGGTGGAACAGCATATGGACAGCAGATAGACCGTATCAAACAAGCTTCTATTGTCGTCGCAACACCTGGACGCCTTCAAGACCTTCTTATGAGTGGCAAAGTGAAAATGAGTCCCAAATTTGTCATTCTTGATGAAGCCGATGAAATGCTTGATATGGGATTTTTAGATGAGATTAAAAACATCTTCACTTTCTTACCTAAAGATCGTCAAACCCTGATGTTCTCTGCGACAATGCCCCCTGCGATTCGAAAACTAGCTGAAGAGATTCTCAATAACCCTAAAACAGTCTCCATTACAAAAGCAGAGAAAACCAATACAAAAATCACACAGCTTTATTATGTAGTGCAGGAAAAAGAGAGAGATGATGCTTTAGTAAGACTCATCGACTATAAAAATCCTGATAAATGTATCATCTTTTGTCGTATGAAAAAAGAGGTCGACAGGTTGGTAGCCCACCTTACAGCGCAAGGGTTTAAGGTTTCAGGTCTTCATGGAGATATGGAGCAAAAACAAAGAGAAGTAACGATTCGCGCATTTAAAGGTGGTGGTATCGATATCTTTGTCGCGACCGATGTTGCTGCGCGTGGACTGGATGTTAATGATGTTACCCATGTTTTTAACTACCAAATCCCTTTTGATTCGGAGTCTTATGTGCATCGTATTGGTCGTACAGGTCGTGGTGGCAAGACAGGAGAGGCTATCACACTAGTGACTCCCAATGAACTTAAAACCATTAAACGCATCGAAAAAGATGTCGGTACAACCATGACAACACAGGTTATCCCGACACGCATGGAAGTACAAAACAACCGTTCTGATGCACTCATTTCTAAGATTGCTGAAACAAAAGTAACTGAAAATGCCATCATGCTTGTTAAAACGCTTCAACATGATTTGGACATCGTAACCATCGCGCATTTGCTCGCCTCACTGGTACAAGAAGAGAATTTTGTGCAAGGTAAAGACAATATTGGTCTTGGACTTGAAGAGATAGAGCTTTTGATTGAAAGAGCTCTAAACAGTAGAGGTGCTGGCAGCGGAGATCGTAGTGGAAGCCGTAATCGTAGTGGCGGTGGCTATCGTGGCAACAAACCAAGAACTG
This sequence comes from Sulfurovum sp., assembly GCA_020726105.1. Taxonomy (GTDB): domain Bacteria; phylum Campylobacterota; class Campylobacteria; order Campylobacterales; family Sulfurovaceae; genus Sulfurovum. Next base: position 25,315 of record DYTF01000022.1, read on the forward strand.
GTGGTGGTGGCAGTGGTACTTCAGATCGTCATGGTCGTAACGGACGCAGCACTGGTGGCAGAGACAGTCGTAATGGCGGACAAGGAAGCAGAGGATAATCTCCTCTCTTTATGTGAAATCGTATGAGACATAATCCTATCTATATCACTGACTTAGATCACACTTTTTTACGCAGCGACCAAAGTGTGAGTGATTTTTCTGCTGACACATGGAACAAAAAATCCAAAGAAAACATCCTCTCTGTAGCTACAGCACGAAGTTTTCAAAAAACGCATGATTTTCTTAGCAAACTACATCTTGATGCACCGATGATACTCTTAGATGGTGCCATGGTGGTCACACCTGACAAAAAGCTCATCGACATCAAAACCATACCTAAACCTTTGGCGGATGCCATCATTTATGAAGCAGAAAAATTTGCCATTTATCCTTTCATCATCGCACTTAAAGATATGCAGCTTAATGAAGCTTTTTTGATTCCAACTTCACTCAATAGCTACCAAAACAGTGTACTCGAAAACTACCGTAATGACCCCCGCATGATAACCTGTGAGACAATACAAGCCATGGAATTGAACCTCAAATTGGTTTTTTTTGGCGCGCTTGAGACACTCAAACCTCTTACTTTGCATCTGGAGTGTGTTTTTGGTAAAGAGCTGGAGTATAAACTTGCGCCTGAAAAATACTCAGACGGCTACTTTTTAACCATACTGCACCCAGAAGGCGATAAAGCCCATGCTTTGCAAAAAGTTATGGAGTATTTGGGGCGTGATACTGCTGATGTTACAGTATTTGGCGACAGTGTCAATGACATAGG
>DYTF01000067.1:0-2235 GCA_020726105.1 Sulfurovum sp.
GCTCTACTATTCCATTCTACCACAGACGCAAAGGGGTCAAAAGCGTGTACTATTTTTTTTACACTTTCAAGCGTTCCTATCTTTTTATGCGAAGCCCATGCTTGATTTATCATTTCTCGTTCATTTATATTTATCAAGGTCACAGGATTTAGGACTTTAATAAGAGACGGAATCAGCTTCTCATCACAACTCAAAGGAGAAAAATCTATAAGAGTTCTATAATCCGTTACCTCACTACGAATAGAGATATCTTTTAGCTTCAACTCTTGCGTCTCATTTTCAGGAAGTAGCGTTTCAATACTCATCAGTACTATCCTCAACCGTTACATTTAACGAGCCTAAAACAGCAATAGACTCACTATTTATCTCTATATCAGTCATAGGACAACTCACTTTACTTACATCATCAACATGAAGCAAACTTATAATTTTAGATAAAGAAATATTCTCACCTATTTTAACTAAAGAAAAATATTCATCAAATTTACTTGAGATGAGACTCCGAACTTCAGATTCTAATGCTACATCTTTTATCGTGATTGTCGCTACAACATCAACTATAATCTTTGTTGCCATCTTGACTATTTGAGTCTCACATAAAGGTCGTATGTCGGGTTCGTTTAGCTTTTGTGCTATCCGTGCGTTTATTGTTAATGCCTCTTCTACACTCAAACTACCACCATTCCACACAATAGTAACTTCTCCATCACCACTACGATAAGGTTGGACTTGATTTACTCTACTATCAACACTCTTTGCATAAAAAATATAGCTCCCACTTGCTCCAGCCGTATTGTGAGCATCCATACTCTCTATACTTCTTTGCAAAAATGCCTCATCAGTCTCATCTGTTAGTCTAGTCGTCCCATAGTAGTTTTGACACGCAATATCTAAATTTACTCCTTTTGCGTATATAGGTAGTATTTGTCTTATTCTTTCGTTGATTTGTGCATCCCTATATACAAGCTCATAAGCAAATGCCTCAAGCATAACCATCTCGTCACTACTCTCATATAGAACTATGTCAGGATTTATAGTCTTTATCCTATCTATCAATCTTTGTTTATAGCTCTCGTAAGATATAGGCTCTATAATGTTTACAAGCTCCATGACACCACCTTAGTCGTTGTTAGCTCTATCTCAACTTTGACACTATCTCCTATCTCTTTAAAAACTATTTTTTTAGGCTCAATCTGTGCATCCCAAAGCCGTTTTTTCGAAGTATCCCAAAAAGCTTTGAAACCGTAAGCGATAAACTTAAGTCTCCACTCATCATTCATCTCTTTATCTATAAGCTCATAGAGTTTTGAGCCAAAATTTGGCAACATAACTCTACTGCCAAGAGGTGTCCCAATAATTCGCTTTAATCGTTTTTCGATATCTGTCATTGTCTGCCACCACTCTTAACCGAACCTGCTGTAACCCCAATGTGAGTATGGTCGCTCAATGTTCCTATGTTATCGGTTATCGTTCCATTTACTTTTAGATTGCCATTTATGATTACTTCTGTTGCTGTAAAGGTAAATATACTGTCCTCATATTTTAAGCTATTACCATCACGAAACTCAATTATGAAATTCTTCTCATTAGCTCCAGTTGCCTCTTTTGCTCCAACATGGTGGATACTAGGAATTGCAATCCCCGCATCTATCTCACCACCCTCTCGTAAGACAGTAACTTGTTCTCCGACATTTATAGGAATCCAAATCGTCATAAAAGCATTTGCATAAGCTACACAAGGCATCCAATCACTTATGCAATCTTCTTCAAACTCAACCCTAACTAAAGCTTTACCCTCGGCTGATTGAGACTCTACTACTACGCCAGTTGTTATCATATTTTCTATTTGTTGTCCAAACATACTACCAACTCTCCTCGAGAGAAATGGATATGACATACACAAAAAACCGCTCTGTTAGCTCTTTTAAAACAACACCTCTACAACTCAACACGACACCAAGACTAGAAGCCTTAGAGATGTCAAGCATAATCTCATCTAAAAGATTTTTACCACTAATAATCCCTTTTTGTAAGCTATTTATAGCCACATAGATATCAAAGTTAAGCGTCCCACTGTTTTGAAGCTCATGAGGTTTAAAGCTATTAAAAACGAGATAATCCCCTTGTGAATTTATCTCTTTTCCCGCATCAAGTAGTATTAGTTTTCGTGTAGGAAAAACTCTTTTTATCTCATCAATTGCACTACTTACCATTCACTACTCCTACTACCAACGA
>DYTF01000067.1:2335-6568 GCA_020726105.1 Sulfurovum sp.
ATAACACCTGTACACTTTGCTCTATATTTTTTCATTATGCCACTCCTGTAAATTTATACGCCAACTGCCAAAGTCCATACCCAGCATTCATGAAGCTCTTAACTCCAAAAAGCGCTGCATCTTTGATAAACTTATGGTCATTACTAGCTTCAAATACTCCATCTTCAGCCACTTGCAAGATAAGAGGTTTTAGGGGTTTTGATACATCTAGCATATACCAACTAGCATCTGTGATTTCAGGCAAAACCATATAATCCATAATTTTATAAGTAACATTACTCTCACCATTTGCATTTCTATCTTTATCAATGGCGTTTATAACATTTGCTCTATTAGTTGCCCCACAAATGAGAATTGTTGGCTTAACTCTTAGCGACTTCCCGCTCTCGTTTTTGATAGACTCCATCAACGCCATTCCTGCTAAGATGTTTGTACTATTCAAAACCCCATTTGATTTGTTCGCATAAGTGATAGTTCCTGAAAGGTGATTTGTAGCAAAAAAAGGTTTTCCATCATAGCAAAGACCACGCTCACCGCCGATAAGAACATCTGCAACCAGTTCAGCACCAAAAAGTTTAGCATTCACCGCCATTTGTGCGATAGCTGGTTTATAGATTCCGATTTTATCATACTCTATGTGCTTATTTTTCACGGTCACAGTAGCTTCAAACGATTTATTTTCTATCGCATACCCAAAGTCTTTTAGTTCCTTAACTGCTCTATCACCAAGCCATTCTGTCATGTTTGGAAAATTTCCCAACCATGCGTATTTTTCACTCAAATCAGAGCTTTCGACTCTAGTTGCCAACGCCGAAGCCTCATTGCTTGTTTCATTGAAAGTTTTTTGAAAAACAGTCTTAAACCCAATACTAGTCTCTTCAAATGTAGCCATTACATAGCCCCCTTATATTCATCTTCAGTCAAACCTAGCATTTTAGCCACTCTCTTTTGCTCATCAGTAAGCTCTGCATTTTGGTTGTTTCGTTCATACTCTCCATGTTTAAAAGCTAACTCAAGTTTTTTATTTAACTCAATCATATTAGTTTTCAAAGTAGCTACTTCGTCAGCCAACTGCTTCTCGTTGCTCTCTTGGTTTTCACCTTTTAACACTACTATCTCTTGTGTTAGTCTATTGTTCTTCTCTTTTTCAAGCCTAAGTTGCTCTTGTAGTTCTTCCATTTTTTCTCCATCTCTATTATTTAATGCTTCATTGAGCAAGTTTGGTCTATTCACAAATCCAACACTATCAAGGCTTTTAACCTCTCTATTACTATAATCTATCTCATACACAGGGCTTAGATATTTATACTGCTTTTTCGTATTTGCCTCTACTCCATCAGGATTAAGTTCCAAAGAAGCGTAGATACCATCATCTCTTACTTCAAAACTAGTATAAGCAAACCATCCTAACGCTTTATCAAAACCATGATTACTATCCAGCACGATATCTAGTTTGTTGATATTTATATTTTCAACTAAGTTGTTACCATTAATGATAAACCCTCTGCCATCCATCCCAACAACTTTACCAACAGGAGAAACTTTTACCTTTTCACCCTCTTTATAGTTTAGTTGTAGTCCATTTCTTAACTTCACTCTGCTCCTTTTTCAAGTAATACCGCCATTTTATGCTTTTTTGATTCCAAAGTCACTCTATATCTCCATATATGGAGTGACTTTAAAATTAATATCTTATACAATACTTAAAAATAAAATTAGGAGATTAGACAGTGGCATATAGTAAAAAAATCAGAGATGAAGCGAAGACGATGTTTCAAGCAGGAACTCCGATTTTAGATATTGCTTCTAAGCTAAATATCTCTGAAAAAACAATCAGAAATTGGTTAAAAGGGATTTCTCATGATTCTATTATGGAGCAAATATCCTATCTTAGTAAGCAATCCCCCACGCAAGACAATATAAAAAAGATTGATACACTAACAAATAGCCTAGTTAAACTTGAAAAGATAAACAAGAAACGAGCTAGAAAAAAAAGTACCGTTACATTTAACGACTCCGTTATGAAGATAAAAGAGCTTATGCTAACGCAAGAGTATGGTTTATATCCGTATCAACAGAGATTTTTACAAGATGATAGTCGCTTTAGGGTATGGTTAAAATCTCGACAAATTGGGGCAACCTATGGATGTGCAGGAGAATGTTTAGCAGATAGTATGGGTGGACTTGACCAGCTTATCATCTCGGCTTCAGAAGAACAAGCTCTAAAATGGTACAGCGAGATAAATACACACGCTACAAAATTGGGAATACTCTTAGGTGGAAGTCAAAATAAGATAACAACCCCAATAGGTACAACCATCTATATATTTGCAAACAACTTTAGAACTATTCAGGGGTTTAGTGGCTCCGTTTGGCTGGATGAGTTCGCATGGTACACAAACCCAAAAAGGATTTGGGAAGCGTTTATACCGTCTATTACAAGCGTAAAAGCAGGTGAAACAAAAGCAAGAGTTACGATACTCTCAACTCCTTTTGAACAAAAAAGTCTCTTTCACAATCTCATAGTAGATGAAGCTAAATACTATATGTTCTCACGACACACGACAACCATTCATGACGCAGTCGCTGAGGGACTTGATGTTGATATTAAGGTACTAAGAGACTTATTTGATAGCGATAGTTGGATGATGATGTATGAGTGTATATTTGTAGATGATGAATCGGCATTACTGCCAGTATCTCTTATACAGTCATGCGTTGATTATAGATTGAAATTAAGTACAAATTCAAGTGAAGCCCTAAGAGCAGGATATGACATCGGAAGAAAGATAGACTTATCTGTACTCATTGCTTTTGCTCTAAGAGGTGAGAAGTTTGTACTCTCTACCCTTGACACTTATAGAAAAGCCTCTTTTGAAGCCCAAAAAACAGCCATAAAAGACTTTTTAAACTATCATCAAAACTCTATGATTAGGATTGATGCCACAGGGATTGGAGCTGACTTAGCAGAGACTATGCATCGTAAGTTTAAAGTTAGAGCCAAAGAAGTTCTCTTTACTCAACCAAGCAAAGAGAAGATGGCACTAAACCTAAAAAAAGCGTTTGAAGATGGCAAGTTAACCATCCCCAATGACCCTTTACTCATCGCAGACTTACACGCCATCAAGCGAAAAGCAGGAGCTAGAGGATTTATCTACGATGCAGATAGAAACGAGCATGGTCACGCTGATAGATTTTGGGCGTGTGCTTTAGCTCTTTCGCATGAAGATTTTGTAGGAAATGAAAATAAATTCAATTATAAAGAGGTGGCTAAGTATCAAAAAAAAAGAAGAATAAAAGAAGAAATCAAAAATAGGATAAAAGATAAATGAAAACAGGTCTTAATATACTTCGCCCAAAAGCGGAATACACAAAAACAGATATGGCAAACTATACACAGTTAAATGGTGGGCTAATCTCATCAGCACTTTTGCATAAAACAGATGACAGGCTTATGCCTCTTTTTAGTCTTATAACAGACAAAGATAGTAGCGTGGGAAGTGAGACAGAAAAACGCATAGACACCATAACAAATAAGTTTTATAGACATGAGTTAGGCTCTGATTTTGATGAAAGTATAGAAGAGTTGATACAAGCGTCGGTTGAAGCTCGACTTTTTGGGCTATCTATATGTGAGCTTTTTATCGAAAATGGAAACTTTGCGTATCGAAAACTCGATAGAGAGTGCTTTTTCTATGAAGAAGGAAAAATTTTACTTCAGATTGGAAAGACAAAGTTTGAACCCAAAGAGCCTAGATATGTGATTTTTAGACATAAGCCTACTCTATTAAAGACACTATGGATAGTCTATGCAAAACACTTTGTATTAAGTAGCTATATGAAGTTTGCAGAGTTTTTAGGAGTACCACCACTAGTCGCAAATATCTCAAATAGTGACGATGAAACCATAGAAGCAGTAGGAGATATCTTATCTTCACTCAAATCAGCAGGATATGCAGTTATGGGAAAAGAAGATACTCTATCTATCCTAAATGGAAGAGGTTCACAAGATGACTTTCTAGCATTCGTCCGTTACTGTGATGCTGAGATAGCAAAAGTGATAAATGCAAATACACTCACCTCAAATGTAGGAAGTTCAGGAAGCCTAGCACAAGCACAGATACACGAAAAACAACGACAAGAGATAGTGGCAAGAGATGTAAAGTTTGCGATTAGATGTGTCACAAAAGCATTTAGGGTTATAGAGCTAGAGCCGAAGTTGGTGATATTTTA
>DYTF01000224.1 GCA_020726105.1 Sulfurovum sp.
GTTCAGCTCAACGTCCCAAACGACGATAACTAGAGACAAGTCAAGCTTTTTAGCTCAAATCCAGAAATTCTACTCGCTGACGACGCTACTTATGATCTCAAACCCCTGACTAACTAAAAAATTATGGTCCGAGTCATTTCTGTTCAATCTATCAAGCAAGAAGCTTTCTTAAATTGCGTTGATTTTAACACCAATTAAGTCCTCATCAAGTGGCACTTTCTTATCTCCAGGAGACCGCAGCAGATGGTCACCAAATTTGACAGGATTTGCTTCAAAAACAAAAAACCTATTGTGAAATCAATTCCTTTCTAGAATAAACTCTACTTTGAAGACGAATTTCAAGTCAAAACCTCAGACGACACCGTCCTGAACTGTGAACTCAAGGTCTTTAGCCTCGCAGCCAAAGAAAAAACCAAAATTCCCCTAACTTTTCACTTTACTGAAAGCCGAAAAGACGCAGTCTACCTTTTTATAAATGGTGATCAGTTTGATTGCTATAATTATGAAATCGAATACGAACTGAACGACTGAAATACCTTATAGATTCATTTTTATCCTCAAAATATATCTTTTAGAGTCTCTTCTTCTTTTATTTTCTACAAATTTATTGAGTTATGCTCTTTGCTCAGTCTTAATGCTTCTACTTTCCTTAAAATCTTTTTACCTTCAACTCATCCTTTATAAATTATTCGACGTAAGCCCGCTTAATCATTTTTCCCTTTAAAATATCAAGTTTCCGACCAAATAGTGCAAGTAATTAACAGAGAACTTAAAGTAGTGTAATACTAGATTCAAAAGCAAAGTAATATTTTATCAAAGGAATTAGTATTTTATCAAAGGAATTAGTATTTTATCAAAGGAATTAGTATTTTATCAAAGGAATTAGTATTTTATCAAAGGAATTAGTGTTTTATCAAAGGAATTAGTGTTTTATCAAAGGAATTAGTATTTTATCAAAGGAATTAGTGTTTTATCAAAGGAATTAGTGTTTTATCAAAGGAATTAGTATTTTATCAAAGGAATTAGTATTTTTTCAAAGGAATTAGTGTTTTATCAAAGGAATTAGTGTTTTATCAAAGGAATTAGTA
>DYTF01000225.1 GCA_020726105.1 Sulfurovum sp.
ATTTGAATTTGCCCTTTTAGGGTTTGAAACATCAAAACTCGGTAAAGATAATCTTTACCAACCAAATTTGAATTTGCCCTTTTAGGGTTTGAAACTTTAATAAAAGAGATAGTGGAAATGTGTCAAATTATTTGAATTTGCCCTTTTAGGGTTTGAAACTTGCTGGACAAAAGAATGCAGTCGGAAAAATGAACAATATTTGAATTTGCCCTTTTAGGGTTTGAAACGCCATGTTTTCCCTTGTTTAGGAGCAGAATAGATTTGAATTTGCCCTTTTAGGGTTTGAAACTGCTATAGTAGTGAGGAAAATATGTTTGTCTAAAGATTTGAATTTGCCCTTTTAGGGTTTGAAACGGAGCTTTAAAGATCTCCTTTTTATTACACTCTTGTATTTGAATTTGCCCTTTTAGGGTTTGAAACCAAAAAAATATATTTGAAAAAATTGCAGAAAATAGATTTGAATTTGCCCTTTTAGGGTTTGAAACTTCTTTGATGTTGAACATGGAGGATGTTTCAAAATGATTTGAATTTGCCCTTTTAGGGTTTGAAACCCTCTAGGGGGATGTCTTTTTTTGTAACCAACCCAATTTGAATTTGCCCTTTTAGGGTTTGAAACTTTTGAAAAAAATGAATTTCTTGAACTTATGTGCGAGATTTGAATTTGCCCTTTTAGGGTTTGAAACGCAATAGAAATTCTTTTTATACTGCAAAATTCAAATCTATTTGAATTTGCCCTTTTAGGGTTTGAAACCTACAATAAGTGCTGTGGATGGAGATAGTGCATTGCATTTGAATTTGCCCTTTTAGGGTTTGAAACGCAATAGAAATTCTTTTTATACTGCAAAATTCAAATCATTTGAATTTGCCCTTTTAGGGTTTGAAACTAGCTCTGGTGGCGGCGGAAACGATAGCGAACTATTTGAATTTGCCCTTTTAGGGTTTGAAACTACAGTTTTCTCCATTGGTCAAAGTTTCAGTGAAATTTGAATTTGCCCTTTTAGGGTTTGAAACAAAGTATTATTTCTTTTACAATTTATTTCAGTAGTCGCCAATTTCAAACCTTCCAAAATCAAACTGCCTAAAAAT
>DYTF01000226.1 GCA_020726105.1 Sulfurovum sp.
CTCTTGTCTTAATGGAGAGAAAAACCAGTATGAAGCTGTTTGAGTATCTGCCTTCTATCGTGCTACTCTACTTTATAGTCATGTTACTTTCGACTCTTGGCTTGTGGCAAAAAAATGACTCAATTACTAACACCTATGTGGCACTTAAAACCAACCTTTTGCCCGCGATGATTTTCTTGATGCTCCTTGGTGCAGACCTGAGGGAGATAGTGAAAATGGGCAAAAAAATGTTGGGCACTTTCTTTTTGGCTTCACTGAGTATTGGGGTGGGGTTTATTGGGATGTTTGCGCTTCTTCAAAGCTATTTCCCGCCTGAAGCATGGAAACCCTTTGCAGCACTCTGTGGCTCTTGGATGGGTGGCACGGGCAATATGATAGCCATACAAGGTGCTCTTGATGTACCCGATTCAGCGATGGGATACACCTTGCTCATAGACTCCATAGACTACGCGTTGTGGGTGATGATACTCTTAGCGCTCGTACCTTTTGCTACGCGTTTCAACCTTTGGAGCAAAGCAGATACTTCCATCATAGATGAAGTTGGCGCAAGACTCATGAAGCAAGATGCCCAAAAAGAAAGTGTTGATTTTCCTTCTGTATTTTTCTTGTTTTCGCTTGCTTTACTTGTCTCCACTTTGTCACAGTATGGCGCTTCTGTGCTTCCTACAACTTCTTTTCTTGACGAGCAAACATGGGTAATCATCATCGCGACACTGGGTGGAATACTCCTTGCCATGACCCCCTTAGCCAAGATAGGAGGTGCGGACATCGTCTCAAACAGTATGCTCTACCTCATAGTAGCACTCATCGCCAGCCGTGCCAATTTTGCAGAGCTTACACAAGCACCACTCTACATCTTTGCAGGGGTCATCGTACTTGCCATCCATGCAGCACTCATGATACTTTTTGCCAAACTCTTCAAACTCGACCTCTTTAGCATCGGTGTAGCCTCTTTGGCAAACATCGGTGGTGTTGCCTCAGCACCCATCTTGGCTTCGGCATACTCGAAAGCCCTCATCCCCATCGGCGTACTCATGGCAATGATGGGCTACATCATCGGAACTTTTGGCGGTTTGATGGTGGG
>DYTF01000227.1 GCA_020726105.1 Sulfurovum sp.
AAACCCCTGCTTTTTAATATTTTTATACTCTTCTACCCACAAATAAACCAGTTCCATTATTTCCCTTTTTTTGATGATGTATACAATATCGCGTAGATTGGGTTGCCCTCACCCTGTTCTACAGGGACTTCAATTCAATATCAATAATAAATAAGCATTTGTATCAAGTGAGTTTTACCCATTTAAATCACTCAATACACCCTCTAATGTCTCTATAAGTTCCAATGCTACAAAATGAACAAAAGGAACAATATCCCCTTCATCTGCCTCATGTAAAGTAGCTAAATATTTTCGTTTCTTTTCTGTTTTAATAACAGCAGGAAAAAATCCCCTGTTCATCAAAATTAAATTCATAAGTATCCTAGCTCCTCGTCCATTTCCATCATCAAAAGCATGAATTCTTACCAAATTATAGTGAACAATAGAAGCCACAAAAATAGGGTGCAAACGCTCTTTACTCTTCTCTATTATCCACTCTACCAACTCTTGCATCTGAGCTTGAACATGAATAGGCTCTACATATTGATGAATCTTTCCACTTGGTAGCAAAACATGGTTGGGCTGTTTTTTGTATTCTCCTGCTGTTGCTTTTTTTCGTGTTGGGTTTCCCTCTGCATCTTGTGCTTTGGTATAAGTAATACCCGAGAGTATCAAAGCATTTAACTCTTTGATAAGTCCTTCACTTATAGGTCTTTGACTTGAGACAATCTCATACAGGTAATCAATAGCCTCAATATGATTTTTCGCATCCAAAAAGTCTTTAAACGGTTTTCCCTCTACCGTTAAGCCTTCAGTTAGAAAAAAGTGTGTATCTCCTCTACTTAAGGTACTTCCTTCGATACTGTTTGAGTTGTATGTCCAATCTACTTTTAGCTTTTGTAAAATGGTAGCCCATAGGTTGAGATTTTTGTCTTTTTGCTGGTCTATTTGAGCTTTTAAGATGTCTGATTTTTGAAAAAGGAATTCTAGTATTGGAGTTGTTTTTTGGGTGTAGTATGTGTTTTTCATTATAGAAACTTTTTTTGATGGATTATAACATAAACTTTGTAGGTCGGGAGGAATACAACCCGACCT
>DYTF01000228.1 GCA_020726105.1 Sulfurovum sp.
CAATAAGCTTTTGCAATGAGCTTTGGGAACTTGATGCTACTCCTGCTGATGTGATTTGTGCAGATGGTAAACGATACACTCTAAGTGCTGCTCTTGATGTGTTCAGCAGAAGAGTGGTGATTGTTGTTGAAGAGACATCAAATTATACCACATTGGCAAAGGTATTACGAAAGGGTATTAAAAAATTTGGTGTTCCTGTGGCTGTAAAAACCGATAACGGAAAAGACTACACCAGCAACAACTTTGCTTTTGCGTGTAGCAGACTTCGTATCAATCAACTTTTAACACCGCCTTTTAGTGGGTATGCCAAACCTCATGTGGAGCGATTTTTTAAGACTTTGAGTCATGAGCTTTTTGAAGAGCTAGATGGATATATCGGTCACAATGTGGCTGATAGAGGAGCGTTGCAATCTCAAAAAATGTTTGCTCACAAGCTAGAAAGCATAGCACAGTGGAGAGAGCGATACAAAAACGGTGATGAGTTTGCGGGGCGATTTGCTCTAAAAAAAGAGAATCAGGGTGTAGATGTTGGTGTGCCTTTGAGCGTTGATGAGCTTAGGATGTGGATAGATAAGTGGATAGAGGTTTATGAGAATCGTGTCCATGGAGGCATCAAAACCACTCCAATGGCAAAATGGAAAAGCGACATACAACCCGTAAAAACGGTGAGTGATGAACGAATGCTTGACATCTTGCTTGGGTTTTCTATTAAACGAACCATCCGTAAAAAGGGTGTTGAGTGGAATGGTGTGACCTATTTTCACGAAGAGATGGGCGATAGGGTTGGTAGTGAGGTTTGGCTACTAAGCGATGATGACATGGGTAAAGTCTATGTGTATGACATAGAGATGAACTACCTATTTACTGCATTGAATCCTGAATATCACAATGTCTCACGAAGCCACATTTTAAACGCAACAAAAAGGTGGTCAAAGAAACTTGCAAAAACCATCAAAGGGCTTGAAGAGCTACGAGCAGAAGCACCAGATAGAATGAAGAGTTTGCTTGAAATAGAAGACAACAAACCAAAAAACAACACACAAGTGGTCGAGATGCTCGAACAAATCAAAGAA
>DYTF01000068.1:0-2967 GCA_020726105.1 Sulfurovum sp.
TTGCTTCTTTTGCTTCCGTCCGTCGCCGTCCACTGGTCAAGCTTGAGTCTGCCATCAACTAAAACCTTGCTTCCTTTGCGTAAATACTGATTGGCTATCTCAGCCGTGCGTCCAAAAAATGTGATGTCTACAAAAAGTATCTCTTCTTTTTGCGTGCCATCTTGAGCTTTAAATTTTCTTGATGTTGCTATGGCTGTTGTGCCTATGGCACTGCCACTTTGCGTGTACTTAATCTCAATGTCTCTTGTAAGGTTGCCTGCTAAAACTATTTTATTGTACATTTATGTATCCTTTTTTGTTGTTTTCATATCCACCTCACTTAAGAGGTATTTTGTCAGTATTGTCTGTTTTTGGTGCAGATATGGCTTTGTTTATCACAATCTTCTCCATCTGCACGCATAGCCTCTCAAAAAGCATATCTTGACCGCTTTGGCTTCTTTGTAAGTTTACGCAAGATGCAAGGCTTCCTATTTTTGACAGTTCTCTCTTATCAAAGTCAGTAAAAATGCCAGCTCTATTGCTAACAAAATTATCAAAATCTAAGAACGGTTTATCAAGGACATGGATGCTTACGCTTCTTACTTTTTCAGAAAGTTCAAGTGCATACTTGTTGCCCCCCTCTATTCTTTCAGTATTATCTTCTCTCGCTGCTCTCTCTTTGTATTTTTTTGTAAGCAAGATAAATTTTTGAAACCCTGTCATGTAGTCCATTCCTAAGTGGTTTATGTTGGCTCTGATGTATTGTCTGTACTCAGCCATATTTTTTACGCTTCTAATTTCATCCAGCATATCAATAATCACTAACTCACTGTCTGTTTTTATATTCAGTATATTTGTTAAATACTCTACAACTTCTCTCATTCAATAACCTTTACATCTATTGCATCTATTGAGTTTTGGTATTTCGCTCCAAAAACTCTATCAAGTACATTCTTTGTATTTTTTGGGTCTTTTGTTTGTGATGTATTTGTCTCAACTTTTGAGTGGGCTTCATAGTCAAGTAGAAAATCACCTATTCGTTTTGAAAACTCACCTTTATCATTTTGATACTCGATGTATCTTTTAGCGATGTTTGATTTATCAAGTATATGCGTGTAGGCATTAAATGCTTCGTCTGTGAAATTTAATTTTGATTTGTATTTAACTTTTGATTTTATATCATCAAGTAAAGCTAAAAATTCAGATTTTAAATTTTCTTTTTTTTCTTTAGTTTTTTTATCACTGTCTAAAATACTGTTATCTAAAATACTGTTATTGTACTCTACAGTACATACCCCTATGTACTCTTGAGTACATACCTTTGTACTCTCTGGTACATACCCTATGTACTCTTGAGTACATACATAGTCACCATTGATAACAGAATTGTATGCTAATTCTGTGATGTGAAAGTATGTTTTATTCCCACTCTCTTTGACAATAATCTTCTCAAAAAGTCCAATGTCAACTAGCTTTTGTATTCTTCTTTCAATAGACCTTTTATTGCCTACTTTTAAGTATGGCATATCGTCTATCATTGACTGATATGAAGCCCAACAAAAAAGCTTATCATCTATTAGTTTCTTTAACATCTTGTTTGATGACTGAAACTTTAAAAACCAGCTAAAAATAGCTCCATCTATGGTATCTATTTCAACTGCTTTCCCGTCAATAATTGTGTCTTGACCCAAGTTATACATTGATAAAATGTTTACATTTATATACTTTGTTTTTGAACTCATTTGTTTATACCTTTATTTATTTATTTTTTTTAGCTATCTTTTACTACTATGAGTCTGTTTCGGGGCTGCTCTTTTATTTCACAAATTAATCGCTTATCTATGAGTTCTTTTACCCGTCCGCAAATTTCGTTAATAGGCAGTCCTAATTCCTTACTGTCTGCTAAATCTTGCCGTGTTATTTTTGGATGTGATGCGATGTAAGCGTATATTAAAAATCTTTTTTTACTAAATCTTTTAGTGTATACGCCATTATAATATGAGAGTAGTTAGTTTTTGTCTATTAGCATTTTTGTACCTCCTACAGTACAAGCCTTATCACTCCACCATCCCCAAAAACTGTAGGAGGTTTTTTTAGAGCAGGGATGGAGTGATAAAGGCTCTATTCTTAATGATATAAGCATTTAAGTAAAATTTAATTTACACTTTATGCGCCTCTGTTTGTATTAACAGTCACATTATACCACATATTTTATCAATTTTTATAAATTTTTACATCAAATCAATAAGTACACAATAAGTATACAATTTGTATCTTGTTTAAGTAATCTTTAAGAGTGCATAGTGTACAATTCAATCATAGGAAGTCAGATTTTAGTTTATACTTTTTAACTAAGTCCATCTTCTTAGATTTATAAAAAAATATTTAAAAGGACGAAAAATGAGCATAGACGATTTAACAATAGGTGAAGTTAAGCAATTAGCTTCAATGTTTGCAGCGCAAAACAATGTACAGACAACGCTTAATGGAATGATTAACAAAAAAGTAATCATAAGAACTTACTCCGCTGGTGTGTGGTTTGGTACTCTTTCTGAAAAAGCAGGGAATGAGGTAATCCTAAAAAACGCAAGAAGGATGTATCGTTGGTGGGCAAAAGAGAGTATTTCGCTCAGTGCCGTTTCTATTTATGGAGTAAAGCACGAAGACTCAAAAATAATTGAAGCAGTTCATAGTGTTTGGTTGGAAGCAATCGAGATTATACCATGCACGGAAGTTGCAATAGAGTCTTTGGAGGGCGCGCCAAATGTCCAAGCTTCTTAAAGAAAACGGATATGACGGTGGCGGTGGCGGTGGTATTGATGGTAGCGGTGGCTATGTCAATGGCGGTGGAGATGGTGGCGGAAGAGGCAGTATTGGTGGTAGCGGGTACGGTGGTGGAAGTGGAGATGGTGGCGGAAGAGGCAGTATTGGTGGTAGCGGGTACGGTGGTGGAAGTGGGGATGGTGGTGGAAGTGGGGATGGTGGTGG
>DYTF01000068.1:3067-6340 GCA_020726105.1 Sulfurovum sp.
AAAGAGTTTAACGAAAAACTCAATGCTAAAATTGACGCTATTAAAGAAAAAGAGTACCAAAAGTCTGAAATAGCACTAACCGAATATTTGGAAGCGTACATAGAGACAGTGTCGCTGGGTGAGTATCTAAATTTGACCATGTTCAAAGACTTTATTGATAACAAGCGTAAGACAAAGTTCTTCACTTCAAAAGGTGAACTAAATAAAGCGATTAAAGATGCAGTTGAGGATGTAGTTAGAATTGCATACGAACCAATCAAAAAAGAGCTTGAACTGAATGAGCGTAAGAAACTACAGCTTAGACAATTTCAAGACTACATAGACAATGTAGACTCAGAGTGTATGACTAATAATCTTGAAGCAAATGTAAAACAGCTTGAAAGATTTAAGGAGTCTGTGGCAGACCTATACCCTGACATTAAAGAAAACTGTTTGATGTCAATCGACAATAAAATCTCACGATGCAAAGCCAATATCAGGGCGAATAATGCAGAACTGGAAGCAGACGCTATTAAAAACGCAGATGTTGGCTTGATGGATAGGGTGAGTGTGATTAAAGAAGCTACAGATGATTTGACAGCGGGCGTGTATATGCTGAATAATTATCACAAGGAACTTCAAACCGTCTACCCAAAACTTACTTTTTCAGATAATCAGGAAAGAGTAAAAATACTCGGAACTGCAATCAAACAGCGTATTTTCGATATGGAAATGGCAGAACTTGCACAAGCAAATCAGACAAAAGAGGATGTACCTTCTGATGCAAAAACATACGGCATCACGACACAGATACTCGAACCGCTTATCTACATGAAGATTGTAGCAAGTAGTGAGGAAGATGCGAAAGAGCAGTTGGTTGAGCGGTTCAAGGCTCACATATCGATGATAGATTTAGTAATCAAATAAGGAGAATACAATGGAATTACCAGTAGAGACAAACATTATGACAACCAAGAGCGGGCTAATACCTACGAACATCAACGAAGCCATGCAGCTAAGTGAGATACTTGCAAAAAGCGACATCATCCCAAATGACTTCAAGGGCAAGCCATCAAATATTTTTGTAGCAGTAAATTGGGGTATTGAAATTGGGTTATCGCCAATGCAAAGCTTACAGTCAATCGCGGTAATAAACGGTCGCCCGAGTATTTGGGGGGATAGTGCTTTGGCACTTGTTAGGGGCAGTGGGAAGCTTGAATACATCAAAGAGACACAGACAGAGTTAGAAGCAACTTGCATACTCAAAAGAAAAAACGAGCCTGAAGTGCAATACAAGTTTAGTATCAAAGATGCAGAAAAAGCAGGACTTATCTCACGAAGCAGTGTTTGGAAAGCGTACCCAAAAAGGATGATGCAAATGAGAGCAAGAAGTTTTGCACTTAGAGACACATTTACGGATGTCCTTAAGGGCATTGGCATAGCTGAAGAGGTGCAAGACTCAGAAGATTTAACAACACATGGTATCAAAACACAACAAAGACAAGAACCAACATCAGAACCGATTGACCCACTATCTATGCCACAAGAAGTGTACACGGATGCAGATATTGAAGCTACCGTGACTCTTGATGATGTAAAAGAACTTTACATGGATGCGACAGCTGAACATCAAGCAAAAATGGGGGAAATTTTCCAAAAAAGAGGGAATTGGAGAGCGATGACGGACAAAGTAGAAATTAAAATTCTCTATCATGAAGTCAAGGCAGTAAAAGATGAAATGGTCTATTAAAAAAATAAGCGATGAGGCTTACTTCGCTCACGGAAACATATTTGGTGGGTTTGAGCACCCGTCAGATAGACATAGTGAGTGGGTTATATCAAACTCCACACTGAAAAAGGTGCGAGATACAACACTTCACCACTTACTTACTATAAACAATACAAGAATAAGTGATAAATTACAAAAACTTTTTGATATAGGCAGTGCCTTTCATTGTTATGTTCTTGAACATGATGAGTTTACGCAACGGTATCATGTTGCAGACATCAAAGATGCTACAAAAAACACTGTGAGGATTGGAATAAACGACTTCAAATTTATTGAAAACTCCTATGCAAGCATCAAAGAAAAATACCCACAGGCACTAGACGGTCAAAATGTTGAACTTGCTCTTTTTGGAGAGATAGACGGGGTAAAGGTTAAGTGCAAGATTGACAAACTGAATATCACCAAAGTGGGGAATAGATACACCCATGTAGAGATTATGGACTTGAAAGGCGTGTATTTCGACTCATACAAACTGAAAAAAACACCAAATGGAGACAGATGGGAGCTTAGAAAAATGCTCTCAAATAATAGCTATGATTTACAGGCATATTTTTACACGATGCTAGTAGAAAATTGGCTTGAGTCAATCAACCAGCACTGCGAAGTAAGTTTTAGCCTTCTAGTAGCAAGCAAAGACACTTATCAATGTCAAAAGTTTAGGGTTGGTGCAGAGATGATGGAAACTGGGAAAATGAAGTTTGATAGTGTTTGGAAAGATGTGAGAGACTTTATACTTTTTGGGAAAGATAGGCTTATTGATGAAGAGGTACTATGAACATATCAGAAGATTTCAATCGTTTTTATCACGCTTTACTCAAAGAAGCATTTGAAAAAGCAAGTTCTGTTTCATTTAGGGATTGGCGTGATTTAAACGGGAATGGATGCTTGAAATTTTACCGTGGCGAAGCACCTTTTGGGGATTATGATTGTGTCGCCTGCCCTAAAGGTACACCATTTGAACAAGATACTTCATTAAAGACCATATTCAAAAACATGAACATTGACTATGGCTTTGATGAAAATGGAAAGATTTCAACTACTGGGATTACAAACAGTGCGCTATGTCGCCATATTGAGTGGATTACAAAGATACTCAATCAAAACGGAATAGAGTTTGAACATGACATTCAAGAGTTTGAGCGGATGAAGCAATCTGCTGGAATTATATAAAAGGATTACAAAATGAGCATACTAAATAAGACAATTTCAAAAGAAGATTTCGATAAATTATGTAAAAATATTTTATCTAATGGTAGCAAAAATGTTACGCAAAGATGGCTTACAAAAGAGCAGACTCTTTCATACTTGGGCATACAGAGCGCGACCACTTTTAACGCAAAAGTTAAAGATGGCACATTGCCAAGCGCGAATTATCATTTAGGATACAGAACTCCTAGGTGGGACAGAGAGCATATTGACGCTATGATGCTTCAATATTTTTCAGACACTAACAATAAGGACACAGACAAATGCACAACACAGAACACACAGAGCAAGTAACGCTT
>DYTF01000229.1 GCA_020726105.1 Sulfurovum sp.
TATTTACCAAGACGTTCTTGAGCCACTCCAATCCATGTTTGAAAAGGCTCTTGATAGGATATTGAATCTTCTGCACTCTTTTTTTTAAACGTGATAGGTTCTTCTTTGGCTCTATAATCTCCAGCCACAATGGTCCATAAAAAACTGATAGAAAGAAATGCCATTAGTTTTTCTACTTTTTCTTTTCCTACAATTTTACTCTCTTCGAAGTTAAATCCTTTGGATTTAAAGGCTCCAAACATCGTTTCGATCTCCCATCTTTTTTGATACGTCTTAAGAGTCTCCTCGCCCATAGGTCTATTGGAAACCAAGACCAAAGGCTCTTGTGCCTTAGTGGATCTTATCCCTCCTAAGTGGAGCATCTGATTAAAAAGTGAGGTCTTGCCAAAAGAGACGAACGCATCAGGTGTGACCTGTGAAAAAAGCTCACCCACGCTCTTAGCATCGAACTCTTTTTGATCTAAGAGGATATTGTTTCGGATACGAATCACAAAGGGAATATCTTCATGCATCAGCCACTCAAACCACTCTTTACCAATGAACTCTCTATCGGCTGTTAATGCTCCGATACGCTCTTTCCCAAAGAGACGCATGAAATCTCTCAAAAGAGATTCTCTCTCTTTGTGGTCACTGTTGCCTCGTTTCCCTAGTGTTGTAATCTCTCCACTGTGTTTATCTCCCTCCTCTTTTTCAAGAAATTGCCATAGTAGAGGAACAGCCATACCCTTATAGGCAACAGCCAACACAAGAATATTGACATTGGAAACTCCTAGTTTCCAATTGGTGCGATCCAGTGTTAAAATCCACTTCTCCTCTTCTGGAAGTATTGTACTCATAAGTCGTGCCGTCATATCAAAATCTATCAACTGGTCTTTGAAAATTCTCTGTATTCGGCGATAGTTGGACTGGGTTTTTGCTTTCCCCTCTATGTTCTCAGCTACCTTTTGCATATTGACACTTCTGCTTCGTACAATAGCACTAATGAGATTGCCAAAAAAATCTTTTCGATACACACTCCATGCAAAATAGGATTCAAACACTGATCCAAGCTCCTTTAGATGTTTCATGCT
>DYTF01000069.1 GCA_020726105.1 Sulfurovum sp.
GTCGAGAGTTCGAGTCTCTCCCGACCCACCACTTATTATGCAAATTCCCCCTTCCAAATCAACACTTCTTAAACCATTTCTTCTCACTTTCTTCTCACTTTCTTTCCATGGAACTCTCTTTTTGTTTGCTACAAAGTGCAAATATGGTATTGTTCTTTCATGGAAATCATCCAAGAAAAGAGTGAATGAAGTGTGCAGAGATGCTTAGAAAAAAGGAAAAAAGTGAAAATACTCATAACAGGATCTGCGGGTTTCATAGGTTATCATCTGGCAAAAAAGTTGCTTGAAAGAGGCGATGAAGTCGTTGGGCTGGACAATATCAATGATTATTATGATGTCAATCTTAAGTACGCAAGGCTTTTAAATCTTGGCATACACAAAGAGAGCCTTGAAGCGAAACAGTTAAGCAAAAGCACGCAATTTGGCAAGCACTCTTTCATAAAAGCAGACCTTGAAGATGCTAGTACACTCAATAAACTCTTTGAAATAGAGCAATTTGACGCGGTATGTAATCTCGCGGCACAAGCGGGTGTACGCTACTCCATCGAAAATCCACACGCCTATGTGCAGAGCAATATTGTAGGATTTGTCAATATTCTCGAAGCCTGTCGGAACTATGGGGTGAAAAATCTTTGTTATGCCAGTAGCTCAAGTGTTTATGGGCTCAATACCGCTCAACCATTTAAAACAAATGACCACACCGACCACCCCGTAAGCCTCTACGCAGCGACTAAAAAAGCCAATGAAATGATGGCACACACTTACGCGCATTTGTACGCCATCTCTACAACGGGTCTTCGGTTTTTTACCGTCTATGGGCCATGGGGAAGACCCGATATGGCACCGATGCTTTTTGCTGATGCGATACTAGACGATAGAGCCATCAAGGTTTTTAACCATGGAAATATGAGCCGCGATTTTACCTATATTGACGATATTGTGGATGGTGTGATAAAGGTAATCGACCATCCTGCTGCGCCAATAGATAAAGCATCTTGCAAAGAGGGAGATGTTTTACCTGCAGATAAGTCCTCCGCACCCTACAGACTGTACAATATAGGCAACAACGCCCCCGTGCAGCTTTTGGATTTTATCACCACACTGGAGCAAACCATAGGCAAAGAAGCAAAGAAAAATTTTATGGATATGCAAGATGGGGATGTGGTATCGACTTATGCGGATGTGAGTGATTTGATCAATGATTTTGGCTATAAGCCTCATACAAGCCTAGAAGAAGGCATAAAAGAATTTGTCTCTTGGTATAGAGCATTTTATGCACGCTGATGGATGAGAAGTGATGATGAAAATAACCATAGTAGGTACAGGGTATGTGGGGCTAAGTAACGGTCTTTTACTTGCCCAGCACAATGAAGTAGTCGCCCTTGACATCATCCCTGAAAAAGTTGAGATGCTAAAAAATAAACGCTCACCCATCCAAGACAAGGAGATAGAAGCGTATCTACTCAGGGAAGACTTGAATTTCAGTGCGACACTCGATAAAGAGACTGCCTATAAAGATGCAGCGTATGTCATCATCGCCACACCCACAGACTATGATGAAGTAACGAACTATTTTAACACAAAATCCATAGAATATGTCATCGCAGATGTTTTAGTCTATAATCCGCAAGCAGTGATGGTCATCAAGTCTACTGTGCCTGTAGGCTACACTCAAAAAGTACGCGAGGTGTTTGATACGCAAAATATCATCTTCTCACCTGAGTTTCTTCGTGAAGGCAAAGCCCTGCATGACAATCTTTATCCTTCGCGCATCATCGTGGGTGAGCAGAGTGAGCGTGCACGGATTTTCGCCCAGCTTTTAGCACAAGGTGCACTTAAGGAAAATATCGACATCCTTTTTACAAATAATACTGAAGCAGAAGCCATCAAACTCTTTGCCAATACTTATCTTGCGATGCGTGTGGCGTATTTTAATGAACTCGATAGCTATGCCCAAAGTCACCAGCTAGATGCCCGCCAAATCATAGAAGGTGTTGGACTAGATCCGCGCATCGGTATGCACTACAATAATCCTAGTTTTGGGTACGGTGGCTATTGTTTACCCAAAGATACGAAGCAATTGTTAGCAAACTATGCGGATGTGCCGTCCAATCTCATAGAGGCGATTGTCCGCTCAAATGCTACACGAAAAGATTTCATCGCAGGAAGCATCATCGCTAAAAATCCTAAAGTGGTTGGTGTGTACCGCCTTGTGATGAAGTCTGGCTCAGATAACTTCAGAAGCTCTGCCATTCTGGGCATCATGAAACGGCTAAAAGCTGAAGACATAGAAGTAGTCATCTATGAGCCTACATGCAAAGAAGAAGTGTTTGTAAACTCTCGTGTCATAAGCTCTCTTGAAGCATTTAAAAACACTTGTGATGTCATCATCGCCAATCGTCATGCAGTAGAACTTGAAGATGTAGCAGACAAAGTCTATACAAGAGACATTTTTGGCAATGATTAAAGGAGCACTCTATGTTTGAAATCGCGGAGTATATCGGCATCATCGCCTTTGCTGTCTCAGGTTTTTTTGTAGCAGTGCGTGTGAAGTTAGATTTTTTGGGTACGCTGATTTCTGTGTTTTTAACGGCACTCGGCGGTGGAATCATTAGAGATATTACGGTCGATAAAATCCCTTATACTTTCACTCACGACACACCTGCGCTTATCATTTTTGTGGTGATGGTGTTGTTGATACTTTTTGCGTTTCACAAGCGAGACAGCATCGAAAACAAACTATTTTTTATACTCAGTGACTCTATCGGGCTTGTCTCTTTTAGTATTACGGGCGCACTCATCGCGCTAGAAGCAGGGCTTAATCTTACGGGCGTATTGGCTTTGGCTTTTGTCACCGCGGTGGGTGGAGGCATCATCAGGGATGTCATCATCAATGAAGTGCCGTTTGTGCTTAAGACAGGATTTTACGGCACTATCGCACTGCTCATCGGCTTAGTCCTTTATGTGCTTGATGTGTATGGCTTGGTCAATTATGTGGCATTGACCATCGTTTTTCTCTTGGGTATACTGCTTAGAATCATCGCCTATTATAAAAAATGGGCTATACCGTTAGTGTAAGAAAATATACAAAATATTCATAACCAAAGTGCTCTTCAAAGACACCCTTTTTCGGCTTCAAAAGTACGCAAGATAGCCTTGTTATAAAAATGTAACCCAATTCACATACTATGTCATTCTAAATTTAAATTGAAGGATATATGTATGCGAACAAAAGTGATTTTATCGGCAGTTTTAGCGGGGATTATGCTTGCTGGTTGTGGTAGTGACAACAATGCAAGTATTGCAAATGACAGTAATACAACTGTAGGAGACAACAATACAACCGTGGCGGATAACAATAATACAACTGTTGTGAGCTATCTTGATAAAATAGCTTCAACTGGTGTAGCTTTGCCTTATTCGGTTCTTGATGCAACGATTGATAATCCTGAAAAACCTGGAGAAAAGCTGGAAGTACGAAATGGCGGATATGGTTCATCTGCAGCGGCACACCCGACCAATATTAATCAGTTTTATTCTATGACTGATAGAGGTGCAAATATAGATTTTGGAAAAGATGGTAAAATATTCGTCACTCCAGCTTTTACACCAAGAATCGGTCTTTTTGAGATTCAATCTGACGGAACAGTAAAGAAAGTAAAAGATATTTTATTTAAAGATACAGCAGATAACAATATTAGTGGACTTCCAAACAGTGCCGCTTTTGGGGGTACAGGTGAAATTGCTTATGATAATAATGGTAATATCCTCGACCCTGATGACTTTGGTTTAGATCCTGAGGGGCTAGCAGCTCTCAAAGATGGAACTTTTTGGGTTAGTGATGAATATGGACCTCACATTGTACATTTTGATGCAAATGGTAAAGAGATTGAAAGAATCAATGCCTTTGCAAACGATACACGAAGTAAATGTAAACTCCCTGCTGAATTTGCAAAGAGAAGACCTAACCGTGGAATGGAAGGAATTGCCATAACACCTGATCAAAAAACACTTGTAGGTATCATGCAATCAACTATGGACAATCCAAAAGCAGTTAGGAAGTCAGACATCACAAGAATCGTATCAGTTGATCTTGAAACTTGTAAATCAAAGCAATATCTCTATAGACAAGTGAAAACACAAAACGCAAACTCTGCAATCGTAGCATTGTCAAATGATACATTTATTATTATTGAGCGAGATGGAAAGCTTTTTAAGGGTGGTTCAGAGGGTGCTGCCGATCCTTTAGCGCAGAAACATGTCTATAAGATTAAGCTCTCAACAGGTACAGAGCTTGAGAGCTTAGCACTCACTAATGGTATGGAGCAAAATGAAACAGTAGGTCTTACTATAGATGGTGATACACTAGAGGAGGTCGTGTTTGATGTTAATAGGAGCTGGAATGCTCTTGCAAGCAAGGGCATCAAACCAGTTGAAAAAAGCCTAGTAGTTGACATGGTCAAAGAAGTAGGGTATCCTCACGACAAGATGGAAGGTCTTATTGTATTTAACAATTCAACACTTGGTGTGCTGAATGATGATGACTTTGCAGTAGTGTCAATAGATGATGTACTCGAACAAAAATATATCAATGAAGCCAACACAACAATTGATGGTAACATACTCTATGTTATCAAAGATCTTAATTTAACTGCAAACTAATCCGCCATATCACTCTTTTTATCAAAGCCCCAAATGTTTGGGGCAAAATATTCTTCAAGGAATTATAAAATGAAGTTTTTATTCTCTCTTTTGGCATTTTGTTTAACCATGGCACACGCCACACCGACCAAAGTAGGTTCTCGTGAGTATAAGCTAATGCTGGATGCATCTAAATTTACAGGTAGTAACCCTATTGTTGCAACTTCAAACTACTGGAGTGCCATAGGTGCACTAATTGATAACAATCTTAGTCGTGATCGTTCGGGTTCATTTAGTTTGGCTAAAGATAGAACAATATCGATATATGATACAGCTGGAACTTGTCTACTCTATAATAACTCACTTATCTTTAGGGAGCGAATTGAAAATGGAGATAGAGAAGTGACATTAAAGTATCGTTCTCTTGACAGATACATTGTAGGATATCAAGATATGGATGGTATAGAATTGAATGCTGAGACAAAGTTTGAAGAAGA
Organism: Sulfurovum sp.; assembly: GCA_020726105.1. GTDB lineage: Bacteria > Campylobacterota > Campylobacteria > Campylobacterales > Sulfurovaceae > Sulfurovum. Next base: position 5,139 of record DYTF01000069.1, read on the forward strand.
CATAGGAGCACCATATGTTTCAAAATTTTCCCATTCAACAACACAAGGTATCTCAGATGGTAAAAACCTAAACAAACTTGATGATCCAATTAATCTCTACCCTAATCATATGAATCAATACAACTTTGATGGAGATGCAACTATTGTGCAAGTAGGTGGCGTAACAATCTACGAGAAAGTATACAGAGGTACATCGGTAGATTTAGGAAGCAAAGCTGGTGAGTTCTCTTTGACGCTTTGGTACACATCTTCTACTTCGACAACACCTGTTGTTGCTGAGGTTTCATTTAGGTACGAAGATACTGATGAAAACTTTAGTGAAAATGTTGTTACAAGAGCCAAAAAACTCTTTGAACTTATGCAGACTCTTGGTGCTTGGAACAATCCAAACTCTATAACGAAAACAGCTTTTATCTATAGCTATAATCCAAGTTTTTGTAACTAAACTGAATTTCTGGTGAGTTTAGGCGTTCAAGCCAAACCAAAGCCCCTGTAAAGTACCATCCAGACAATCCAACACCGTTAGTCTAATAAACAAGGAGAAAAACATGATTACACATATCCCTTTTAACAGACTTTATGCAGTCAATCACGGGTGGCTACAAAGCCGCTTTCATTTCTCTTTTGCAGAGTATCAGGACAGGGAAAATATGCATTTTGGTGTTTTGCGCGTGATGAATGATGACATCATCGCACCCCATACAGGTTTTGGTACCCATCCTCATCATGACATGGAGATCATCACTTATGTGCTCAGCGGTGAACTCACACATCAGGACAGTATGGGAAATGCAGAGAGCCTAGGACACGGTAGCATACAGTATATGAGTGCGGGAACGGGTGTGTCACATTCAGAAAAAAATGAAGGTGATGTCCCGGTGCATCTGATACAAACATGGATACTCCCCTCACACAAAGGCTTGCTTCCACGTTACGGCTCAAAAGTATTTGATGCCAAAGCGCGTCACAACCAATGGCTGCATCTCATAGCACCCGAAGGCACACCGGGTGTGATTAGCATCTATCAAGATGCCAATATGTTTGTCTCCGAGTTAGATCAAAAAAGCACCCTTGGTTTTACACTCAAGGCGGGTAGACAGCTTTATATTAAAGTGATGGAGGGTAGGGGTGTGATTAA
>DYTF01000070.1:0-3229 GCA_020726105.1 Sulfurovum sp.
AAGGCGGCGGCCGAGATGCGTCAGAGGGTGGTGGATGCTTTGCGCCATCTGGGAGAGAATGAAGCATTTTTGGATGCAGTCTCTAGTCAGACAGGACTAAGCGGGGAGGAGTTGTTTGCTAGACAGCCTGAAGTGTTGGCGCGATTTTTGGCCAGTAGTAGCTACATCGTGACACTCGATAGCTTTTTTGTCTCCATCTTGCGCTCTGCTTCGCTGGAGATAGGGCTTGAGCCTGATTTTGTGACCAAAGAGCAGAGTAGCGAAGAGCTTGAGCGTTATTTTTTAGATGAGGTACGAGGGGGTGGGCTACTTTCTAACCTTGTGAAGTTGGCGATAGACATCGAAGATAAGCGATTTGCTAAACTCTTTGGTCTGATGCAAAACCTCTATAAAGCAGACCCTTTGCTGCCACAGCAAACATACACGCAGGGCGTTTTGTCGAAGCAAGAAGAAGCATGTGAGCACTTACGCCTCAAGATGATAGACGCACTTGCGCGCGCCAAGGCTGCTACTCGGTGCATCGGGCAGTTTGAGACCGCATACACCAAAGAGCTTTTTGGTAAAGGCTTGTTTGCAAGAGAGAGTTTAGCAGAGCATAGTTGGTTTACAAAAATAGCCAACGATGAGCTAGAAGGGCTATTTGCATCACTTAAAATGGCGTTGTCAGAGTGGGCGAAGGAAAGAGAAGCGCTGGTGCTTAAAAATCTTTTTGGTCTTTATGAGGCTTACCGTAATGCAACTATCTCTTCGGTAAAAGCATCGGGTGTGCTGAGTTTTGATGACTTGAGTTATTTTACTTATAGGTTATTGCATGAGAGTCTGAGTAAAGAGTTTTTGTATTTTAAGATAGACTCGAAGTTTAAACACATACTGCTTGATGAGTTTCAAGACACTTCCACCTTGCAGTTTTTGCTCCTTCAGCCACTCATTGATGAGATATTTTCAGGGCAAGGGCAGAGTGAGTTTAAGTCATTTTTTTATGTGGGTGATACCAAGCAGTCACTCTACGGTTTTCGGGGTGGCGTAGAAGAGCTGTTTAACAAGGTGGCGCAACGCTACGGTGTCAGCATAGAACAGATGGAGACGAACTACCGAAGCGCAAGACATATCGTAGAGCAAGTCAACCGTTCTTTTGAGAAGACCATGCCTTTGTATGTGCCACAAAAAAGTAGAGCAGGTGTAAAAGAGGGGTTTGTTGAGGTTTTAGAGACAGAATCCCTGATAACTGACGCGGTTGTCCAAGTAAAAAAACTCTTGACTTTGGGGATAAGTTTAGATGAGATTGCATTTTTGGTCACGACCAATAAAGATGGTATCGCCCTGCAAGAAGCCTGCCATAGGGAGGGAGTAGATACCTTGCTTCAAACTTCTAGTTCACTCAAACATCTGCCTAAGATTGCAGCTTTGGTAGGGATGGTTGCGTATTTGGTTTATGGTGAGAAGATAGATGCACATGCTTTGGCGCAAAAAGTAGGTAAGCCTTTGGAGTCTTTGGATTTGTCATGGTTTTCTTTGTTTATGTCACCCGTGCAAGTGGTTGATAGACTTGTGAGGGAGTGTGGTTATTTTGATGCGGATATGAATATCTTAAAGCTGTTAGGGTTTGCCTCAGGGTTTAGTGATTTGCCTACTTTCATAGAAGAGTTTGGACTTTCTCGTATCGCGGTGGCAGCGAATTCTGTGCATGGTGCTAAGATTTTGACAGTGCATGGCTCTAAAGGGCTGGAGTTTGAGTATGTCATCGTGTTGGACAAACTCACCCGTCCTAGTCCCGATACAACACCGTTACTCTACCGCTTTGATGAGAGTTTGTATATTGATAGACTTTTTTACCGCATCACCAACAGAGAGCAGTTTGATGCCCAGTACAAAGCTCTGCTTGAAACACGCAAAACATCCTCAAGCAAAGAGAAGAAAAATATGCTGTATGTTGCACTGACACGCGCAGTATCGGGTCTTATCGTACTCAAAAAACCCAAAGATTCACTCTTTGATGACATCGATTTGGCACCTCAAAGACATGGCAGTATCGAGCCTCAAATACCAAAGCAAAAAGAAGATGTGGTTTTGCCTGAACCATTGCCTGAGTCTATCAGTCATTATGGTACGCAAGAGGTGTTAAGTCCAACGCAAGAAGAAGAAAAAGAGTACGCTGCACTTCTTTTTGGTACAGCGTTACACTATGGTTTGGAGATGTTAAGTCATTTTGAGCAACAAAGCGTTGAAGATGCTCTCACTGCGGTGAAAAACCGTTATGGTTTGGAGCTTGGAGACCAAAACATCGAAGCCATCAAGCAACGCATGGAGCGGCTTGTGCATCATGAGGACTTTAGGGCTTTGATTGAGGGCGCGAAGATACGCAAAGAGCAGTCTTTAAGTTTTGAAGGGGAGATAAAACAAGTAGATTTGCTTTTGGAGTTTGAGACAGAGTATGTCATTGTGGATTATAAAAGTTCTAAAAAATTTGCACACAAACACCATGAGCAAGTTAGGCACTACCAAAAAGCCATCGAGGGCATCACAGGAAAGCGAAGCAGGGGAGTCATCATCTATCTCGAAGAAGAGCAGATAGAGCTTATAAGCTTAACAGTATCTTAATTTAAATAAATATTAAGTTTAACTCACTATAATTCGCCCACAAAAGATGAAAAGCGTGAAAAAAGGCAAACTGCTTTGCGTTTTTAGCTTTGGAACTGAAACGGTCGTAGCATAGCGAAGCCGTGTAGGTGAAACATTAAACAAGGAAATATCATGAAAATGACAAAGGTACTAAAACCTGCTGAAGTTCAGCGTGACTGGGTTTTGATCGATGCTGAAGGTAAAACTTTTGGTCGTATTTTGACTGAAGTAGCAACCCTTCTTAGAGGTAAACATAAACCATCTTTTACACCCAATGTAGATTGTGGTGACTTCGTGGTGATTATCAATGCAGAAAAAGCAAAATTTACAGGTGTAAAACTTGAAGACAAAGAGTACTTCACACACTCTGGCTATTTTGGTTCAACTAAAAGTAAAAAATTGGGTGATATGCTAGAAAATCATACTGAAAAACTTTTTAGACTGGCTGTAAGAGGGATGCTTCCTAAGACTACACTCGGTAGAGCGATGCTTAAAAAACTTAAAGTGTATGCAGGAAGTGAACATCCACATACAGCACAATTTAACAAGGGAGCGTAAGCATGGCAACAATTTATGCAACAGGAAAAAGAAAAGCGGCTATCGCTAAAGT
>DYTF01000070.1:3329-6245 GCA_020726105.1 Sulfurovum sp.
ATCCTTAAACCAATGGGACTTTTAACCAGAGACTCAAGAGTGGTTGAAAGAAAGAAGCCAGGAAAGAAAAAAGCAAGAAGATCTCCACAGTTCTCAAAAAGATAATCGATACTTTATTGTTCTTTTTATCTCTCTCAAGAGTTTTCTTGGGAGAGTTCCTCCCTTTATTTTCAAACACTATCAATCAATACTATGTTAAAATGCCCCAAATTCACACAATAAAGATACTAAATGCAAAACTTTTTTGACATGATTATGGTTCCTATTAAAGCCATAAAAATGCGGTATGTTCCTCTACTTCTTATTTATTTTGCGTATGGTGCGAGTGGGTTTTCTGCTGTTGCTGAGACTTTTTGGGTCAAAGAGCATCTGCATTTGAGTGCAGAAAATCTCATCGCTTTGGGTGTTTGGCTCACTGTACCGTGGACGATTAAGATGATATTTGGGCAGATGGTGGATTCGTTTACGCTTTTTGGCTCAAACCGAAAAGTGTATGTCTATATCGGCGCGCTGCTCATCATGCTGGGTACACTGATGATGATAGGGCTGGTCTCAGATGCGCAGTGGCTTGCAGGTTATGCGAAAGAAAAAGTCTATATTTTGGCTTCAGTCATCACTGTAGTGGGCTTTGTTTTGCAGGATGTGGTGGCCGACACCATGAGTACAGAAGTGATAGACACTACCCAAAATGAAGAAGAGATACGAAAAGAGTTGGCGATGATTCAGGTGTTGGCGCGTCTTTCTTTAGGTGTCGCTGTTTTTGCCGTGGCAGGCATCAAAGGGTGGCTGGCACAGATTTACTCGTATGAGACGATGTTTACGATTTCTTTGTTTATCCCTGTGCTGTCGATGATAGGTGTTACACTTGTCAAGCTCAACACCGTAGAACCTTCCCCGCTCAATAAAGAGATATTTTTTGGAGGGTTTGCTTTTGCGCTTTTTGTTGTTCTGGTGGGCTACAACGAAGTGCCTCATTCTCAACTCATCGTTTTTTTTGTCTCTTTGATGGTGGTGCTTTATATGTTGCGCAGGCTTGTGATTGACTTAGATCCTGTTGTGGTGCGCCATATCAAGATAGCGATGATTGTCATCTTTGTCTATAGAGCGATGCCTTCGGTGGGACCAGCTCTTACATGGTGGGAGATAGACCATCTAGGGTTTGACAAGGCATTTTTTGGCAATCTAGGGCAACTGGGTGCTGCATTGGCATTACTGGGGATGTGGATGAGCTCTAAGTACATCATCAACCAATCCATAGCTAAAGTCCTCATCTGGATGACCATCATCGGCACAACACTCTCCTTGCCTGTGCTGGGAATGTACTATGGCGTACACACGATGTTAGGTCTTGATGCCAGAACAGTTGCGCTAGTAGATACGGCTGTCTCATCCCCATTTGACTACATCGCCCAAGTGTTGATGCTGACGCTCATCGCCATCCATGCACCCTCTGGACGAAAAGGCACATGGTTTGCACTCATGGCTAGCTTGATGAATATCGCCATCAGTGCAAGCGGTATTTTCAGCACCTATCTTAACAAGCTTTTTGTCATCACAAGAGAGACGAGTAAAGATGCTGTCATCATCACACAAGCAAACTATGATGACTTAGGGGTGTTGTTGTGGACGGTGATACTCATAGGATTTATCGTGCCTATCGTGACGATACTCAAATTTAACCCCGATGCAAGCAACAATAAATAGACAAGATTTACTCCTAAAATCTTGCTATAATTCATCATACATTTAAGGAGATTACCCATGCCATTACTAGACAGTTTTACAGTAGACCACACAAAGATGATAGCACCTGCCGTGCGTGTTGCTAAGAAGATGAAAAGCCCAAGCGGTGATGCCATCACGGTATTTGACTTGCGATTTTGTGTACCCAATGAAGAGTTGCTACCTGAAAAAGGCATCCATACCCTTGAGCATCTTTTTGCAGGGTTCATGAGAGAGCATCTCAACAGTAAAAAAGTGGAGATCATCGACATCTCCCCGATGGGATGCAGGACAGGGTTTTATATGTCACTTTTAGGCAAACCAAAGGCAGAAAAAGTCGCCAAAGCGTGGCAACAAGCGATGGAAGATGTCTTAGATGTCGAAAGCGAAGCCCAGATACCAGAACTTAATCTCTATCAGTGTGGCACTTGCAACATGCACTCACTTGATGAAGCAAAAGCCATCGCTAGGACTGTCATCGAAAGAGGCGTAGGTGAGATGGACAACAAAGTGCTTAAAATGAGCAAAAAACAACTCAAAGAAGCAAGCGCACTCTAGCTTCATGTATGACGAAACGCTAAGACCTCAAAAAACGCTTATGTGTTCCAGAGACGGAAGTCATACGCTTTTTTCACATGAGTTTGATGAACCGTACCATTCCACCAAAGATGGTGCTTTGCACGAAAGCTTAGAAAAACATGTCAAGCCTGCTTTGGCTTTAAGCAAAGGTAAATCCAAACTCACTATCTTAGATATCTGCTTTGGTCTGGGCTATAACACCTTTGCAACACTTTACACCATCAAAAAACACCAACTTAAAACCAAAATACACATACTTTCTCCAGAGTTTGACGAAGCGTTGGTGCGCTCCTTGGATGCTTTTGATTTCCCCGCAGAATTTGACAGCATCAAACCCATCATCCATGCCATTAGCCAGAACCTCACCTACGAAGATGAACAGTTCAAGATAGAGATACTCCTAGGTGATGCCAGACAAAGCATCCCAGCCATAGAAGAAAAGATAGACATCATTTACCAAGATGCTTTCAGTCCAACACACAATCCTCTCCTGTGGACAAGAGAGTGGTTTGGCGACCTTCGTGCTAAGTGCCACGAAGATGCCATCTTAACCACCTACTCCACTGCCGCCGCCATACGCTTAGGACTCTACGAAAATGGTTTTTTCATCTTTGT
>DYTF01000071.1 GCA_020726105.1 Sulfurovum sp.
CTGTGGCTTGCATCGACTATCTGTTCAATTTTTACGGTGAGTGCTTCAAGCTGCGCGATAATACTTTGCAAGATGTCATCAGGGATGTCTTCTTCGGCATAATCAATCATCACTTCAGAATATGCCAAAGACCGCAGGAGTGCCTCCCTACTCTCATCCACAAAACGCTTGAGTTCACCTTTCATTTGTCTGGCAAGGATTTTTGCAGCGGTGATGCTTTTGGCTTCAATGAGTTTTGAAATAGCTTCAGCCTCACTCAGGTCAATCTTGCCGTTTAGAAACGCGCGTTTAGAGAACTCTCCTGGCTGTGCAAGCCTAGCCCCATAAGAGACGATAGACTCAAGGATTTCCTGTGCGACTACCAAGCCGCCATGACACTGAAACTCTACAATATCTTCACCTGTAAAACTCTTCGGTGCCGCAAAATAAATCACAATCGCACGGTCAATCAACTCATCGCTAGCAGTATAGAGGGAAGTAAGATGGGTGTGTCTAGGAATAATATTTTGAAGATGAGTGATATGTCGCGCGATACTTAAAGCACCCTCCCCACTTACCCTTACGATAGCAATAGAGGAGACACCATGTGCTGTAGCGATAGCTGCAATGGTATTATGCATGGTGTTTTATGGTGTTATTAAATGGATTAATAACAACAAATTTTTTACCTTCTCTGCCCGTCTTAACGGCTACATACTTGTCTGGGAATCGTTCACGCAATTGTTCTAGTGCTATTTGTACCAAAATGCCATCAAGAAAACGGGTTTTTCCTTTTCCTTGTTTTTCAACCATTTCAATGACGGGTTGAATATAATTGCGTATCATCTCTTGTTGTGAAGTTAAAAACTCTGCAATCTCTAGCTTGATGAAAAGCTCATATTTTACATGCAGCCAGTTAAAAATCATATAAGAGAGTGCATTGTAGCGATACCCCTCTTTACCTATAAGCAATGCCGCATCATCACCATCAATAAAAATCAACGCCATGTTATCTCGCACATCAACCTCAACCACATCAATAGCAAAACACGAATAACTAAACAACTCTTTGAGTTGGTTTTCTATCACCAAAGCCAATTCTGGATAAAAAATACTCTCTTCATTGGATGGAACAAGATGATCAGATGGATCTTCTTTTGTATTATCTGCTTCAAAAAAACGATTCACAACACTATCATCTTCAAGTTTTGTATCTACATAATTATTTTGTGTATTCTCAAAACCAACAGAGGTTTCTTGTTTTGGTGCATCATGCTTAGGGTCTTTAGGTAGAATGACTTTTTGTGTATCATATTTGGGTATTTTTTCTGCACCCTCTTTTCGACTCGCTACAATAATCGCATTTTTTTTCAAAAGACCAAAGAGACCTTTTGAGGGATACTGTATCACTTCGTATTGCAACTGGGAAACAGAGCATTCTAACAATAAAGAAGCTTTGTGATACGCTTCTTCGAGCGTAAGTGCTTCTACCTTTTTCATACACTAATCCTTTGTTTTCTTGTGTGCCGCAAGAGCCGTCTCTTTATGTTTTGTGTACATATGGTTAATAAAATACTGCTGCGCAATCGTAAAGAGGTTATTCACCAACCAATACAATACAAGCCCTGAAGGGAAATAGACAAAAAAGACTGTCATAATCACCGGAAACCATTTAAAGATTTTCTCCTGCAAAGGATCTGTAAAATTACTTGGTGTGATTCTCTGCTGAAACCACATGGAAACACCCATCAAAAGAGGCAATACGAAATAAGGATCCATCACTGCGAGATTATCTATCCAGAGAATCCAAGGTGCACCCTGAAGCTCATCGGCGTTTAAGAGAACGCGATACAAGGCAAAGAAGACAGGAATTTGAAGTAAAAGCGGAAGACAGCCTCCCATCGGGTTCGCGCCATGCTTTCTATACATCTCCATCATTTGCGCATTCATTTTGGCAGGGTCACCTTTGTATTTCTCTTTAAGCTCTTTCATTTTAGGTGCAAGGTCTTTAAGCTTTTGCATAGACATCATACCCTTATAAGAAAGTGGGAAAAGCACCAATTTGACCAAAAGCGTAAACAAAATAATCGCCCATCCCCAGTTACCCACATAATCATTGATCCAAAGTAGTACTTTAAAAAAAGGTTTTGAAAGAAACGAAAACCATCCAAACTCTATGGCATCGGTAAGTTCAGGCTGGATAGCTTTTAAAGTCTTCTCTTCTTTTGGTCCAATATAGGCACCCAAATGTAAGTGCTCTTTACCTTCTACAAAGAGTAGTGGATCGGCATTTGCTTCTTTAAGAACAGAAACATTCATGCCCTTATCAAAATCAAAAAACAGTGATGCCATGTAACGATCAAAAGCAGAAGCTATCTTGGCATTTTGAAATTTTTCATACCCCTCTGCATCACCATCTTCAATGATCTCAATAATATCGTCTGCTTCTTTAATCAATGCACCACGAACTAGCATATAGATAGACTGATCCGCAACAGGTCTATGTCCAGGCGTAATAAAGTATGGTGTAGGTCTTGAAACTTCTACTTCAATATCGTATTCTCCTGTAGGCTTGAAGGTAATTTTCTTCGTTACAGTGAGTGTGGAAAGTGTTTGCGTTAAAACAACTGTTTGTTCTGTGTCTGAGAGACGGATATGAGAATCTCCCGTATTGACATAAGGTGTCTTGAATGCTTCTTCATTGAGCGCACTGTCTGAAAAACGCATCTCAAGTGGTTTGACTTCCGAGGCTGCTAAAATTTTGACATTTTCACCCTTTTCATCGCGGTATTTTGATTCCAAAAGCTCTACTTGGGAGATGCGGGCAAATGAGTCAAAGGTAATGATAAAATTTTCAGATGTCACCTTCAGTAAATCAGATGATGATGTCTGTGTAGGTACACTGCCTGATACAGTTGCAGATGACGCTAAACTTGCGGACGAAGTACTGACTAGCTTGGGTGTAGGATGTTTGGCTACTGCTGTCTGATTATTTTCTTGCACAGGCTTTGCAGGTGGGAAAAAATAGCCATAACCTACAAATACAACAAAGGAAAGAGCAAGTGCGAGAAGAAGTCGTTTGTTTAAATCTTGTTGTTCCAAAATAAACCCTTTATAATAAATCGTTGTTATAGTATAGTATGAACTGTGTTAAATTATGTTGCAGTACACTTATGGAGTGCATGAAGATACGCTTTATGTGTTATCAAATATGATTCTTCAAGCAAAGCAGGTTTTGCAACCAATACATAAGTGCCATGCGCTAAACACTCTATACTTTCGACAAAATGTGCTCTAAGTAAACGCTTTGCTCTATTTCTGTGAACAGCATTCCCCATTTTTTTGGAAGCAACAAAGCCCATAGTGTAAGCATCACCTTGCTTGAAGAATAATACAAAATATGGCGTATGCCATATTTTTGTGGCGTATTTATATACACCATTAAACTCTCTGGTCGTTCGGATGGTCGTAAAATGTTTTATAGAACTAATGGGTTACACCAAATATCTTTACGCTGCTAATCTTTTTCTGCCCTTAGCTCTTCTTGCAGCAATCACTTTTCTGCCATTTTTTGTTTTCATTCTTGTTCTGAAACCATGTGTTCTTTTTCTTGGTGTGCTGTGGGGTTGGTATGTTCTTTTCATGCCAAATGCTCCTTAAATGATATTTTACCTGCATTCCTGAGGTATATTTGGACGGGATTTTACACTAAATCCGCTTAAGGCACACTAATTATTGCAAGCTTCTAAAAACAATTTCTCCTGCTTTGTTCATTTGTTTACTTTGGATGAAAGTCTCAAGCAATTTTAAAATAACAATCTTAGGAGCATAATGCACCGCTCTGACTTCTAGCTCGGTACAATAAATTGTATTTCCCCCATCAAGTACAATATTTCGGATAATCCTTTCTGCATAATGGTATCCGCCATCTACTTTTGTATCTTGACACAACATGACATAGAGAGACTCTTCTTTATTGATTTCAAACATAAAATCTGTGTTGCGTTTTTCTTTTAACAATAAGTCCTCTAAGTCACACCCTTTCGCACTAATCATCATGAGTACAAAAGCTTCAGCATGCTCATTTTCCATCAAATAATACATAATATCTATTGTAGGCTGGAGCATTTCAAGCATTTTTACGGCAAGCAGTATCTCTGCGCTTGTGAACTTGATACCATTACGGTGTTTTTCATTTTCTCTTACATCCATACTTTCCGCCTTCTACTCTTTGTAAAAATTATAGCAAATTTTTGTATTTTAGTTGCTATAATTCATGCATGAAAAATATAAACCTTACCCTACCCTCACCGTGTTGGCTGCTTGAAGAAGAAAAACTTCAAAAAAATCTTGAATTGCTCCTGCATATCAAAGAGCAAAGCGGTGCAAAGATACTGTTGGCACTCAAAGGCTATGCACTGTGGAAAAGCTTTGATTTAGCAAGACCCTACCTTAATGGATGCTGTGCCTCAGGTCTTCATGAAGCCAAACTGGCACATGAGACATTTGGCAAAGAAGTACACACCTACTCTCCTGCTTTTAAAGAGGAGGAGATTAAAGAGATAGCCCGCATTTCACACCATTTGGTCTTTAACTCCTCTGCGCAGTTTGAACGATTTTCTACCCAAGCCAAAGCGGTCAATCCACATCTCTCGCTGGGGCTTCGCGTCAATCCCGAATACTCAGAATCTCCCAAAGAGATCTATAACCCCTGTGGGCTTTACTCAAGACTGGGAAGTACGCTTGAAAATTGTGATGAAGCCGTTTTGGCACGCTGTGACGGACTTCACTTTCATGCACTCTGTGAACAGGGAAGCGATGCACTTGAAAATGTACTCAAAAACTTTGAAGAAAAATTTGCGCCTTACATCCCCCAAATGAAATGGATCAATTTTGGCGGCGGACACCACATCACCCGTAAAGGATATGATGTAGACAAGCTCATTCACCTCATCAAAGCATTTAAACACAAGTACGATGTAGAGGTCTATCTTGAACCCGGTGAAGCCGTAGGCTGGGAAACGGGTACACTCATAGCCACAGTGCTCGATGTAGTACACAACGGGATAGATATCGCTATTTTGGACAGCTCTGCTGAAGCGCAAATGCCCGATACCATCATCATGCCTTACCGCGCAGAAGTCCGTGGTGCGGGTCTAGCAGGCGAAAAAGCACATACCTATCGTCTAGCTGGTAACACCTGTTTAGCTGGGGACATTATGGGAGACTACAGTTTTGATGCACCGCTTCAGATAGGTGACAAGATCATCTTTGAGGACCAGATGCACTACACTATGGTAAAGGCTACTACTTTTAACGGGGTAAAACTGCCCTCCATCGCCATCCATAAATTAGATGGTAGTATAGAAGTCGTGCGCAACTTTGGCTATGAAGATTTTAAAAACAGGCTCTCATAGAAGCCTGTTTATATCATGGAGTGGTGTGCAGCTTACCAAAAAGTAAACTGCGAGAGGGCATTATAGTCTAATATCTACTACAACTTGGTCGTGGTCCGAAGCTCTATAGGGCCCATCGCCATAGAGTGTCTCGTACTGACTAGGTGTTTTAAACTCTAAGTTATAATCAAGTGCGATTGGCTCATCAGAGTTACTGTGCCATACTGCAACAGATGATATTTTTCTTTGAAGTCTATTGCTCGCGAAGATATAATCTAGCGTACCAGCCTCACCCATTCTAAATCTATAAGTATACTCTTCTGCTCCAGATGCATTGGCTAAAAGATTGGTGTACCCTTTGTTTTCTATGATTTTAACAGGGTCTTCATTCGCATAAGAATTAAAATCGCCCATAAGAATAGTGTTATTTCTGTATCTTCTCAGTTGTCTGTTTGTAGAGATATATTCAGTCAACACATTGGCTGCGTAAGAACGCGTAAGGTTACAATTTCCTTGTCCATCTTTTTGGTCTATATCTTGTACGCCTTCATAAGAAGCATCATTACAAGCACTCCCTTTTGACTTGAGGTGATTGACCGAAACTGCGATGCGTCCAAATGTTCTCACCGAGCCAAATACTTGTATCAAAGAGGGTCTGCTTCTGCCTATCTCATCTTGGTCAAGCACTACAGCATGTGGGTTACCTAAGGCTCTTACTCTTTTTTTATTATAGATAAGTGCCACCTTGATTGCATCTGTTCCTAGAGCATTGACTCGCTGAAGTTTTGCATCAACATTGACATATGCATATTCTACACTTTTGTTTCGACCTATGGTGGCATTAAGGGTATTTACCAAATCGGCAATGGC
>DYTF01000230.1 GCA_020726105.1 Sulfurovum sp.
TAATATCGGTATTATAGGGACTGTAAAATTTGGCACGGATTACGATTATAGATAAGGTTCTGCGTTCCCACTTTTATGCGTGGGAACAAATCTAAATTATTACTCTAAGCTTTAAACCAATTTCTGATAAAATCCATTATTCACAACAAAGGGGTGTTTATGGGTGAAGATGTGTTACCTCCAAAAGATGTTTTAGAATATTTTATGATTTTTTTACTCCCACTTTATGCCTATTTTTATACTCTTCTAAAAGAGGAGAAACAAACAAAACAACTTATCTCAAGACTTGAAAAGTTCCAACTTTTACCATTTTATCGCAGTAGATTACAATCTTTATTGGACAGACTCGACAACTACCTCACCCCACTATCTTGGTCATGGAAATTTGTAAGAGTCAATCTATCTTTTCACTACACTCTTGCCATCATCTATCTTTTTGTTGTCTTTTTTATAGTATGGTTTTTAGGTGGAAGTGGAGATATCGGAGCATTGAAGATACTTCCCCAAAAAGAGAGCTTTTTAGAACGAACTTATGTACTTATCGGTTTGATTGTTTTTGCATTTATTTTTAGATATATAGTCTCTGAAAGATTTGAAAAGCTTAATGAAAGATTTAAAACAAGATTTCAATCCATTCTGCCACAAATACTTAAACCTTATGCTTTATGGATAGAAAAATCTCTTATTTGGATTATATCTTTTATCTATTTCTATGTTTATCATGGCAATTCTCTATCATATTCATTAATCTTTTCATTTCTATTTATAATAATGTTAGATTCTTTAATGACGCTACTCATACTGATATTAGTAGTAGTAGTAGTAGGAGTAGGAGTAGTAGTAGTAGGAGTAGTAGTAGGAGGAGTAGTAGTAGTAGGAGCAGGAGCAGGAGCAATAGCAGTAGCAGTAATAGAAGTAGGAGTAGGAATAGTAGGAGTAGTAGGAGTATCCTCTCTTTTAGATGGAGGAAGTTTTTTAACCCCTGCCAATAGCTCACTATTAGTTTTCTTTTTCATCATCCCATTTCTAAATGCCATTTTAGACTTCCTCTC
>DYTF01000231.1 GCA_020726105.1 Sulfurovum sp.
TAGGAGTTACGCAGTTGGGCATAAAGCATAGATCGGATTTCTGAGATAATTCCTTACGGCATCTCTGATAATTCGGATTTTTGCTTCAAACCGACTGATTCCGGTTTTCAAACTGGCAACTTCAAACCTCAGAAAAGCCCGGATGGAAAGTCCGATATGATTTCTCTGCGCTTCGGCAAGTCTGACAAAAGAGCGTTCCACGCCGCAGAATTGCTTAAGTCCGCGGTGATATTCTCCGATTTTCCATGAAAAATCGGATAGCTGAATACGTCTGAGTTCATCTGTTCCGATATCGGATGTTGCCCAATATCCGGTGCTGCCGTCTTTGGCAACTATTCCGAATACTTTGATAAAACCGTATCCCTTAAGATGAACAACGCTGCCGGACTCGGAAATTGCGGCTTCGGATAATGCCACATTTCCATTTCCGTCAGGATTCACCGAACGATTCGCTCTGAGTCGGGTAAGCCATTGCCAGCCAAGCTCGCGGATCAGCTTAAGATTTCTGATGCCTGAATACCAGCTATCAGAAAGAACACATTGAGGACAAGCCCCATGTTCTTCGGCTTTATACAGCATGTCGGCAAAATGCTGATTTTCTGTTTTACCGTCGGCTTCTTTGTGGTAAATCCTGTAATCACAGGGGATATGGGCGTCTCCGTCTGTCCATAACAGCGTAACAAGGTTGATTCCTTTCACAACGCTGTGATGTTTACCTGACCGGTGATAAGTAACCATCTGTATTTTCTCAGCATATGGCTTATCCGGTGTTGAGTCGTCCGAAATCAGAAATCCGCCCTTGCCGGTGAACGGGGCAGCTTCGCGCCACAGAACTTCTGTGTCGGATGAAAGCCTGTAAAGCAGACGATTGATCGAATCATGTGACGGACCGCTCTCATGATCCGGTTGTACTTTTTCAGCTTCGGTACAACTGAAAACTCCCGGAGCCGCCATCAGAAAATTGATATAATCATATTCATTACATTTCGGAGAATTCATAAAAAATAACATACCATTTTCAACTCAGTTATTCAACTGCGTAACTCCTA
>DYTF01000232.1 GCA_020726105.1 Sulfurovum sp.
TATGGCGGGAAACTTCTGTATCAAACATCAAAACAGACCAAAATGGGCTTGTTGGATACGATTTTGGCGATGGGTTGAAACATAGTCGAGAGTACGATTTGGCGGGGCGGGTGAAAAAACTTAGCTATCCAAATTATGTCGAAAACTTGTCTTACGATGCGGTGGGGAATATTCTTGCCATCGATAACCAAAATTTTGCCTATGACGCACTTTATCGGCTCACAAACTACCAAAATGATGGTAAAATTCAAGCGTTTGGGTACGACAAAAATGCCAACAGAACGGCGATGAGTGATATCAAAGGGCAACCACAAGGGATGCCCCTACTTGATGTGAATACATCGTATAATTATAAAACGGGGACAAATCAATTGAGCAAAATCGAAAAAATTGATAAAAACAGCATAAAAACGACAACTAATTTTCTTTATGATGAAAATGGAAATCTTCTAAAAGATGCGTCGCATGAGTATATTTACGATAAAAAAGCTCGTTTGGTTGGCGTGGATAACAATGTTTCCTACGCTTACAACCACGAAAATACGAGAGTCTCAAAAACAGTAAATGCCGAAACCACGCACTTTATCTATGATGGAGCTAAGCTCATCGGCGAATATAACAGCGATGGAAGCGTGAAAAATGAATACATCTATCTAAACGGCACACCTCTCGCCGTGACCAATGCCACGCAAACCCTCAACATCCACACCGACCATTTAGGCACACCTCGCCGTTTGGCTGATGAAAATGCCAATATCGTCTGGAGTTGGGAAAGTAAAGCGTTTGGAGAGTCCAAAGCTGTGGGAAGTGTGGAATTTAATCTTCGTTTCGCTGGACAATATTTTGATGATGAGACTTCAACGCACTACAATATCAATCGTGATTATAACCCAAGAACAGGACGATATCTGCAAAGCGACCCGATAGGTTTTGACGGTGGAGTCAATAGTTATGGGTATGTTGCGGGTAATCCGTTGGTGAGCGTGGATGAGATGGGGTTGTATGCTGATGTTATTTTTGAAAGAGAAAAACAAGTACTAAGCATAC
>DYTF01000233.1 GCA_020726105.1 Sulfurovum sp.
ATGGGTTGGTTAAAGGCGGAGGCTTCATAAAACATAGCAGTCATACTCGTCACACTGCTTGTATCCCAATGCGAAATATTATCATCAAAGGTGGTTTTGTCCTTAAACCATTCATACATACTCGTAATCCCACTCGTACAGGCATTAGCAGGGTTTGTTCCGCCACCTTCGGTTGTAAGTTCGGTTTTTGCCGTGATTTTGGTGTAGAATTTGCCGTTGTAAATAGTCGAGGCACTGGTGTTGTAGTCGCAATTGACTGTTACGCCATTGGATTCTAGCCAAAAGCCATTGCCTATATCTGTCCAACTAGGAGGTGGACAAAAACCACCTGTCGTTCCCCAAATGGGTTGTTTATCGGTTTGTCCATAAAACCCCGAATAGGTATCAAAAGAGGCAGGCTTTGCGGTAAAGTTATGAACATCCCACGATTTGAGACATTGGTTAAAGGCGCGGGCAGTATCAAACATATAAAGCATCTTCGTCACACTGCTTGTATCCCAATCGCCGATGGGTTGGTTAAAGGCAGAGGCTTCATTAAACATAGCACTCATATTCGTCACACGGCTTGTATCCCAATCGCCGATGGGTTTGTTAAAGGCGGTGGCTTCTTTAAACATATAAAGCATATTCGTCACACTGCTTGTATCCCAATTGCCGATGGGTTGATTAAAGGCGGAGGCACCATTAAACATCTTTTCCATATTTGTCACACTGCTTGTATCCCAATGCGAAATATCCTCATTAAAGGTAGTTTTGAAATAAAACCAAACACCCATATCCACAATCCCACTCGTACACGCATTGGCAGGGCTTACTGTTCCGCCACTTTCAGTTGTGATGAGTTGGCTTTTTGCCGTGATTTTGGTGTAGGTTTTGCCGTTGTTTGGCGTAGTCGATACCGCACCCGACGATGCACTGGCACAAGTCACCGTCACTTGATTATCCTCTAGCCAAAAGCTATTGCCCAAATCGGTTCTAGCTTGTAGGCTTACAGTTATTGCTATAAGCAATAGAGCGTATAAACGCATTTTTTTCATTTTTTATCCT
>DYTF01000234.1 GCA_020726105.1 Sulfurovum sp.
TGCCAGAAGCTGCAATGCTGATAATGGCTGGAAGATTTGCTATGAAAGGGACGAAGTAATGTTGAATATTAAATTTTTCTCACAGAGAGTGCTAAGCACAATAATTTTGAATGCATTGGTGATTGTGTTTGTATTTGGTGGAGATTATAAAGCAAATACAGTGACAAATACCGACAAAGAAGCACTTAAGCGACTTGATGAAAAGCTTTATAAGTTGGTAAATAAAACAGCAAAAAAAGATGATCAACTAAAGGTTGTGAGTGATTTTATTTACAAAAATCTCCGTTATGATTTGGACTATTCACGACTAACAGTTACAGCCTCTGCAAGTGGCACAAGTGCTACCGTTGAGAGCTTCAGCGGAGAAACAAACAAAAACAAACTACGAGCTGGGATAACTTTCAGTTATCCACTATTTGACCCAAAAGAAAACAACGAACGAAAAAAAACAATCATCGCGGTCAAACAAAAGATATCAGCCGATGTCAAAGCTTATCTTTTATTAGAGGCAAAAATCCACGATTTAGAGATCGCTTTACTCATCCAGCAACAACTAGAGATACGAGCAAAAGCTCGTAAATTAGAGGGAGTTGGTGGGTTTGATGATTGGCTCAAAATCATTCAAGAAATCAAAAAAATAAAAGAGGATTTGGCAAAAAGTACGATTGAAAAACAAGAGGCGAGAGAGATACTTTTGAGTTATATTGAAGAGTCTCGGCAAAATCTTCTTTTGGAGGTAATGCAATGACTTGGAAGTCTCATATGGCGATAGGCTCAGCTTGTTGTTTGCCTTTCAATCCATCGGCTTTGCCGATGGCTATCATCGGAAGCACAGCCCCCGATTGGAGCGAATGGATACTCAAATTTTTTGGGATAAATGTCGAACACAGAGGAGCGACACATTATTTGATTGTTCCTATTTTTATTATCGCAGGGAGTTTTATTTTTGATATCAAAGATTTGATATTTTGGTTTGGGATTGGATATTTAAGCCATTGGTTTGCTGATAGCTTGACTATTTCAGGAGTGCCTCTCACTCCGTGGG
>DYTF01000235.1 GCA_020726105.1 Sulfurovum sp.
CAAACGCATGGTAGTGGGTGATGTCGGTTCGGGTAAAACGATGGTGATATTGGCTGCTGCGATGATGGCATTGCCCCATAAAAGCATCTTGATGGCACCGACCTCTTTGCTTGCAGTGCAACTCTACGAAGAAGCGTGTAAATACCTTCCAAAAGAGGTTAACATTGCACTGGTGATGCAGGGTAACCATCATGGAGACTACAGAAGTGCAGATTTTATCATCGGTACGCATGCTTTACTTTATAAAGAAGATTTACCGGAAGTCTCTTTGGTGATGATAGACGAGCAGCATCGTTTTGGTACGAAGCAAAGACAAAGTCTTGAGGTGTTGGCAGGTGAAGCGGAGGCAATACAAACCACAAAAAAACCACATTTTATCCAGTTTTCTGCGACCCCCATCCCCAGAACACAGGCGATGATGGAGTCCGAACTGCTGGATGTCTCTCTCATCACCACGACACCATTTGAACGAGAAGTCCTTACTCAGACCATCACAAAACAAGATTTTTCACAACTCTTAAGACACATCAAAGAAGAAATAACACAAGAACATCAGGTTTTACTAGTCTATCCTTTGGTGGAAGAGAGCAGTGAAGTGCCGTATCAGTCACTTGAAGAGAGTAGGGGTTTTTGGGAAGAGAAATTTGAAGGTGTGTATGTCACCCACGGCAAAGACAAACAAAAAGAAGAGGTGTTGCTTGAGTTTAGGGAAAAAGGAAATATCCTTTTAGCCACCACCGTGGTGGAAGTAGGCATCTCATTACCTAGACTTACGCTAGTGGTCATTGTAGGTGCAGAACGCTTGGGACTAGCCACTTTGCATCAGCTTAGAGGCAGAGTAGGACGCAATGGCTTAAAAAGCTGGTGTTATCTCTACTCAAACACCCAAAATAACCCCAGACTCGAACAGTTTTGCCACACCAACAATGGTTTTGACATCGCTAAACTCGATCTAAAGTTTCGAAACAGCGGCGATATACTAGATGGTACCATCCAAAGTGGTCAAAAGTTTAAGTGGCTCGATATGGCTGAGGATGAAGAGGT
>DYTF01000236.1 GCA_020726105.1 Sulfurovum sp.
ACCATCATAGGAGCCTGAAACAATCTTACTGCCATCTTGACTGATGGCAACGGAGCTTACAGAGCTTGTATGCCCCTCTAAGCGCTTGAGTGCTTTACCTGTTGCACTGTCCCATATTTTAATGCTACCGTCACGTGAGCCTGAAACGATTTTTGTGCCATCTTGACTGATGGCAACGGAGGTTACAAAGTCTTTATGCCCCTCTAAGCGCTTGAGTGCTTTTCCTGTTGCACTGTCCCATATTTTGATGCTATTATCCCATGAGCCTGAAACGATTTTTGTGCCATCTTGACTGATGGCAACGGAGCTTACAGAGCTTGTATGCCCCTCTAAGCTCTGAAGTGCTTTACCTGTTGCACTGTCCCATATTTTGATGCTATTATCCCATGAGCCTGAAACAATCTTACTGCCATCTTGACTGATGGCAACGGAGGTTACAGAGCTTGTATGCCCCTCTAAGCGCTTGAGTGCTTTGCCTGTTGCACTGTCCCATATTTTGATGCTATCGTCATAGGAGCCTGAAACAATCTTACTGCCATCTTGACTGATGGCAACGGAGTTTACAGCGTCTTTATGCCCCTCTAAGCGCTTAAGTGCTTTACCTGTTGCACTGTCCCATATTTTGATGCTATTATCCCGTGAGCCTGAAACAATCTTACTGCCATCTTGACTGATGGCAACGGAGGTTACCCAGTTTGTATGCCCCTCTAAGCTCTTGAGTGCTTTGCCTGTTGCACTGTCCCATATTTTGATGCTATCGTCACGTGAGCCTGAAACGATTTTTGTGCCATCTTGACTGATGGCAACGGAGGTTACAGAGCTTGTATGCCCCTCTAAGCGCTTGAGTGCTTTTCCTGTTGCACTGTCCCATATTTTGATGCTACCGTCATCTGAGCCTGAAACGATTTTTGTGCCATCTTGGCTGATGGCAACGGAGCTTACATCGTCTTTATGCCCCTCTAAGCTCTTGAGTGCTTTTCCTGTTGCACTGTCCCATATTTTGATGCTATCGTCACGTGAGCCTGAAACGATTT
>DYTF01000237.1 GCA_020726105.1 Sulfurovum sp.
CAGTCACTTGACTGTACTCCCGTTAGGGATGGTCGTTGAACCTTTAAGATGTTGCCATCGAGATGTAATTCTTCCATTCTCAATGTTATATAAAGATGTTATGTGTTTTTTTCTTCCATCAAAGAGTTTACCTATGTAGCTATCTGCAACTATTCCTGCTGCTTCAGCTGCTATAAGTACATCTTTGTAAGAAGTTTGTATATTTCCTGATTCTAATACCTTACAGATATTATGTACTAGCTCGTCAGTGACCCTATTAGCTTTCTTTATCGTAGGTAGTTTATAGTTTTTAGTAATATATTGTCTCATATCTTTTGTTAAAAGTGCAGTAATATAGTTATTAAAGATAGTAAGATTAAATAACGCATTAGTCTCTTGCACTAAAGCACTATAATCTGTTCTACCTTCCTCTAATTTTGAGCATATATAATGAAGCGCTTTATCTGGCACATTATTTAAATTACGTTCAGCTTTGACTGAGTGAGTAATATTTTCTCTTCTAGTGATAATCTCTAAGTTACTAACAGAGTTATTAGTAGTATCAAAATCAATATGATTGATATCCATAGTCTTATCTATAGTATCATCTATGAAATGGTAAGCAACTAGTCTGTGGACTTCTTTAGATTTACCTGAAAGCACTACTCCCATATATCCTCTAGAGTTTTTACCTTGCGATAGAATATATCCGTCTCTAGATATTCTGCCTAGATTACTTATCTTATATTCAGTAAATCCTGAAATATACTTCCATTTTTCACCTGGTATAACTGTTACTACTTCTCTATGATATTTACATAACCCTAATCTGCTAATGCGTGATTGAACAGAACCTACGGTTCTATTTAACTCTGCCGCTATAAATATTATTGAGTTACTTTGCTGTACTAGCCTAGTAAGTATTTCATCTTCTTCTTTTAACCATCTTTTATACATTATATATTCTCCCATAAGTCTTTATGTAAGTATATCTAATATTATCTTAAAGGCTGCTGATTGCCTATTAAAAGTACTTAGGATTTCTCCATATACCA
>DYTF01000072.1:0-1686 GCA_020726105.1 Sulfurovum sp.
ACATTGGGGCGGCCTACTATGGCTACTTTTTTAAGTTCTTGCATACATAAATTCTTTCTTGATTAGTAGCACAATTATAGCATAGTTTTAGAACGCCTCTGTTTTGGGCGCGTAGATTATGCTACACTTGCCAAAAAAGTAGGTTGGTCTTGAAAAAAATGCTGCACACGATGGACAGAGGTATCCTTTTTATGCTTCTGGCATCACTTTGTTTTGCCCTGATGGGCGGCTTTGCTAAAGTAGTCAGCGAGACATTGCCTCCTGTTGAAGTGACTTTTTTTCGCAATCTGTTTGGGGTGATATTGGTGGGTATAGCCATCTACAAAGTGCCACTCAAACAAACAGGTGGCAAGCCGTTGTTGCTTTTTTTTAGAGGGTTTATGGGGTTTTCTGCACTGTTGGCGTATTTTTACATTATGGCACATATCCCTTTGGGCGAAGCGGTGACTTACAACAAAACCTCTCCTATTTTTGTAGCCATTTTTGCCTATGTATTTTTAAATGAAAAGTTGCATAAAAGTGCTTTATTTGCGGTAGTGCTTGGGTTTGCGGGTATTGTCCTCGTAGCGCAGCCTCAGGGTGGTTCATTTGACAAATATGACATTTTGGGCATCTTCTCGGGCATTGGCGCGGCTTTGGCATACACCTCCATTCGGGAACTGCGAAACCATTATGACACACGAGCAATTGTGATGTCGTTTATGCTTGTGGGTACAGTGGCACCCTTGCTTTTGATGCTTGCAACCCCTTTCGTGCAGGTTTCTAGTGAGTTTGACTGGGTGTTTGCGGCGTTTGTGATGCCTCATGGCATAGAGTGGGGTTATGTGACAGCAGTGGGGGTATTTGCGACCATCTCACAACTGCTTATGACAAAAGCCTATGAACTCACAAAAGCAGGCATAGTCGGTACTATTAGTTACAGCAACATTGTTTTTTCGGTTATCATCGGTGTGATGTTGGGTGACCCTGTGCCTGAATTTTGGACAGTTTTTGGTATACTCTTAGTCATACTCTCAGGACTACTCGTAGCCCTTCCTAAAGGAACAAAATGATACTGATAGCAGGACCTTGTGTACTAGAAAGTAGAGACACTGTGATGCGCATCGCTGAAGCACTCACACCTTACCATGAAGACTGCACTAAGGATTTTTACTTTAAAGCCAGTTTTGACAAGGCCAACCGCACCAGCCTCGACAGCTTTAGAGGGCCTGGATTGCAAGAAGGGCTTAAGATGCTTCAGGAAGTCAAAGAGCAATTTGGCTTTAAGATACTCACCGATGTGCATGACTACACACAACCCGAATCGGTAGCTGAAGTAGCCGATGTGCTTCAGATACCCGCTTTTTTGTGTCGTCAAACGGACTTATTGGTAGCCGCTGCTAAAACAGCCGCGGTGGTCAACATCAAAAAAGGGCAGTTTTTAGCACCTGCCGCCATGGAACACTCGGTCGGAAAAGTGTTAAAAACAAGAGGATTTGAGGGAAAAGTCAGTTACGAGAATGCCAAAAAATACAATGTTTGGCTCACCGAGAGAGGGACAACTTTTGGCTACGGTAACTTAGTGGTCGATATGCGTGGGCTTAAAATCATGCGTGAGTTTGCCCCTGTGGTGTTTGATGCGACACACTCTGTGCAGATGCCTGCTAGTGGTGGGGCAACCAGTGGTGGGGATGCTTCTTTTGTACC
>DYTF01000072.1:1786-6097 GCA_020726105.1 Sulfurovum sp.
CAAGGAGAAATTTAATATAAAGGATGTATATGAAAACAGTAGAAGGTAACCTCAGTGTTGACAAGAGTAAAAAAGTAGCCATTATTAATGGCAGATTTAACCATTTTATCACAGATAGATTGGTAGAGGGTGCGGTGGATGCCTACGCGAGACACGGTGGAAACCCGGATGATTTGGATCTCATACTTGTACCTGGCGCATTTGAGATACCTTTGGCACTCGATAAGGCTTTTGCTTCAGGAAAGTATGACGCGATTTGTTGTTTGGGAGCGGTCATTAGGGGTGCGACACCGCATTTTGACTACATCTCGGCTGAAGCGACCAAAGGTGTGGCTTCGGTGACACTGAAGTACGGTAAGCCAGCAACTTTTGGTGTACTCACAGTAGACAGCATCGAACAAGCCATCGAAAGAGCAGGCACTAAAGCAGGCAATAAAGGTGCTGAAGCGATGGTTGGACTCATTGAAGTGATTAACTTGTACGGGCAATTGCAATAATGGCGACACGACATCAAGCACGCACTGCTGTAGTAGGGTTGTTGTACGCCTATGACTTGGGCAATCAAAACATCGCTAAATTTCAAGATGAAATTTTAGAAGAAGGCAAGATTCGCAACAAACAAAAAGAATTTTCCGAGTCCTTGTTTGAAGGGTGTATCGAAAACCTTGAGCTTGTAGATATTGAAATCAAAAAGCATATGAAAGAGTGGGATTATGATGGCATTGGAAAAGTAGAAAAAGCCATCATGAGACTGGGTGCGTATGAGATACTGGTGGCTAAAACGGACAGAGCGATTATCATCAATGAAGCCGTGGAGCTTGCTAAAGCCTTAGCAGATGAAAAGTCACCACAGTTCATCAACGGTGTCTTGGATGCCATAGGCAAAGAGCAGTAAAAAGCATGAAAAAGGAGAGAGTGTGACAGCAATGATGTCAAAACGGATGAGTATCGATGAAGCGGTCGCACTCATCCAAACAGCCGACCTAAAAACACTGGGGCAAATGGCGCTTGCACGCAAAAAAGAGTTACATCCAGAAGGGGTAACGACCTTTGTGGTGGACAGAAACATCAACTATACCAATATCTGTTGGGTGGATTGTAAGTTTTGTGCCTTTTATACCCATGAGAAAAAAGAAGATGCCTACATCTTGAGCTTTGAAGAGATAGACCAAAAGATAGATGAACTCTTAGCTATTGGTGGTACGCAGATACTTTTTCAAGGGGGTGTACACCCCAAACTAGAGATAGAGTGGTATGAAGATTTGGTGGAACATATCTCAGGCAAATACCCGCAAGTCACCATCCATGGTTTTTCTTCCATAGAGATAGACTATATCGCTGCGCGCTCCAAGATAAGCATTTCTGAAGTTCTAGCCAGACTCAAAGCCAAAGGACTTAGTTCCATCCCCGGTGCAGGCGCGGAGATACTTTCAGATAGGGTCAGAGACATCATCGCGCCCAAAAAGCACGACAAGGACACATGGCTGGATGTGCATCGTCAGGCACATAAGCTTGGTATCAAGTCCACTGCTACGATGATGTACGGTACGGTGGAGACCATTCGCGAGATTGTGGAGCATTGGGACTATATTCGTCAGCTTCAAGATGAAACGGGTGGATTTAGAGCGTTTATCATGTGGTCGTACCAGAGTGACAACACGCAACTAAAACGAGAACTGCCGACCATCACCAAAACAACCCCTAACCAATACTTGCGGTACTTAGCAGTAGCAAGGCTCTTTTTGGACAATGTGCCTAATATTCAGAGTTCATGGGTGACACAAGGCTCATACATCGGTCAGATGGCACTGCTTTTTGGTGCGAATGATTTGGGTTCTACCATGATGGAGGAAAATGTGGTTTCTGCAGCGGGTGCGAAAAATGAGATGAATCAAGATGAGATGATACGGCTCATTAAAGATATCGGTGAGCAACCAGCTAAGCGCAATACTGCTTATGAGATTTTGGAGAGGTTTTAGGGTTTTATCTATTTTGTAGAGTGCCTTTTATGAGGTTTGTGGCGTTGTTTTTCTCTTCATTTTTTTAGAAAAAACGAAGCAAAAAAGCGTCATCTCTCTCGAAACGCTTCGCTTACAATGTCGTTCGAGATGACACAAGCACACTGCGTGTGATTAATGGGGGCAGGTATGAAAAAAATATTTTTACTATTATGTATAATTCAAGGAGCATTGATGGCAGCATCACTGGAAGAGATAGAGTTAAACCAAAGTACGATACCGATTGTGTTTGAGGAGGGGGATTATATTCCTATCGTCTCCATCCAGTTGGTATTTAAAAATGCGGGGCATTTGAGTAACACCAAAGACGGTTTGGCAGATATGGCGGCAAAACTGTTCAATGAAGGAACGGCAAAAGAGGGAAGCGTAGGCTTTGCTACGAAGCTGGATGCGCATGCTGTGGATATCGGTGCGCATGTCGGGCGTGAAACCTTTGCCATCGAAGTCTCTGCGCTTAAAAGCGAATTTGCTTACGCGATAGATCGCCTAGAAGAGTTGCTTAAAGACCCAAACTATAGCGCTGAAGCACTGGGGCAGATCAAGCATCAAAAGATAGGCTGGCTGATGCAAAAGAAGAGTGACTTTGACTACATTGCAGCTAGTAGCTTGCGTAAAACACTCTTTAAAGACTCTGCTTTGGCAAAGCCTTATGATGGCACGGTAGAGAGCATAGAAAGCATGAGCCTTGAAGAGATAAAAACCTTCATACAAACCCACTTGGGCTACAACAATGCCATCGGTGTTGTGGGCGGTGACATCTCTGCTGCGGAGGCAAAAGTCTATGTAAAAAGACTGCTTTCACTCTTTCCTAAAGTGGCGTATCAAGAAGAAGAAAACATACAGGCTTCTGCAAAAAAAGAAGTAGTGTTTACCCCTGAAGATACGCAGCAGGCGTATATTTATTTTGGCGCACCATTTCACTTTGCTTATGATGCCAAAGACCAGCATAAAGCGAAGATTGCAGAGTATTTGTTAGGTGGTGCAGGTTTTGGCTCTCGTCTGATGGAAGAGATACGCGTCAAAAGAGGACTTACTTATGGGGTTTACTCATCGTTGGTGCGTAGCAAAAGTGCGTCTTATTTGAGTGGGTATATGCAAACCAAACTCAGCACTCAGGATGAAGCAAAAGCACTTATACAAGAAGTGGTCGATACCTTTGTCAAAGAGGGTATCACCCAAAAAGAGTTGGATGATACAAAGAAATTTCTGCTTGGCTCAGAGCCTTTGCGCACGGAAACGCTCTCTCAAAGACTGGGCCGTACTTACAATGACTTTTATTTGGGCAGACCGCTTGATTTTGCCAAAGAAGAGTTAAAAAACATCGAATCAGTGACGCTTGAAGAGGTGAATGCTTTCATTAAAACTCATACTGAGTTATCTGACCTTAGCTTTAGTATCGTGACCAAAAAAGAAGCTTCTGCTACACAATAATATGTCGATATGACAGATTATCGTAGCATTTTTTTAAACTTTTGTACACTTATGAAAACAAGAGGCAAGCATGGAAGAAGCAAAGCAACTTTTTAAAACACTCAAGATTCATACACTGCTGGATTTGGCTTTGCTTGCCCCAACTTCTTACAACGACACAACACTTACGCTCACACCACAGCTTGGCAAGGTCAATACACTTGAAGCAAAAGTCATCGAATCAAGCATCTATGCGGGAAAACTCAGAGTGACATTTTTGCTAACCGTCTCGGGCAGACGGGTCTCTTCTACTTTTTTTCGTGCTACGCCTTACCATCACAAGCTTTTTGAAGTAGGTAGTAGCCATGTCATACAAGGCAGGCTCGAAGAATATAAGGGCTTTTTGCAGATGTCACAGCCCAAGTCCATCAAACAAGTGGGCAAGATAACCCCAAAGTACCAAACTGTTCTTAAAGAAAGCGAGATAACATCACTCATAGCATGTTATATCAATGAACAAAATCTTTTTAATGCAGGACTTGACAGCAGAGAAGTCGCCACACTGCTTAGTATGCATTTCCCTAAAAGCTTGCAAGAAGTGTATGAGAGTGGCACATTTAAGCCCGATTTTATACCTGTGCTGAAGTTTATTGAAGCGTATAATCACCTCAAAAAACTTCGGGGTAAAAGAGTGGACTTTCCTGCTAGAAGAGAATTAAGTGGGGACATTAAGCCTTTTGTTACGCGCTTGCCTTTTACGCTTACCGCTGAACAGCAAACAGTCATCATGCAGATACAAAAGGACCTCGCAAGAACAGACAAAGCAGCCAAACGCATGGTAGTGGGTGATGTCGGTTCGGGTAAAACGATGGTGATATTGGCT
>DYTF01000238.1 GCA_020726105.1 Sulfurovum sp.
TCAGCACCTTGTTTTAATGTTACTGTCAATCCTTAAGGATTGACAGAGTTTATTTGCTTTTTTTTAGAGCTTCTATCATAAATAATGCTGGAACGTTAATAATAATGTCATTATTATCTTTATTCAATTGATTACTTCTATTAAGAAGGATTGTAAAAAGTGCCTTTTCTTGATTACTCATATTGGATTTTGGGTAATCATTTTCATCTTTAGGATTGGTTCCAGCTTCTATTTCGTTGATATTACTCATTCCATCTCCATCACTATCTATTGAAGCATCACTATTATCTATCGGATTAAATCCATATTTCTTTTCGTCTTTATCACTCATGCCATCATTATCACTGTCCAAATCTAACGCATCAATAATATGATCATTATCACTATCTCTTGGATTGTCTATATCTCCTATCTCTTCATTATCAAGATAACCATCATTATCACTATCATTAGAGTCTGTTTTTAAATTAATCTTCGCCTCTTTATAATCAAGTAAACCGTCTTTATCTCTATCACTACTCAGCTCAATAATGGTATTCCCTTCAATAAAAACACTATCAGAGAAAGCAATAAGTTCATCCTCTTGATAAATACCAGCAACAATGTTATTATTGATATACGTTGCTTGAATCTGCATCATTCCTCTATCTATCCCATCTAATTTGATTACAATACCAATATGGGATGCTTGAGCATTCATGGTTTCATCATAATCTGAATAAAGCCTACCAATGTATTCTCCAGATGTTACCTCTACAGGACTACCACTATTATTAATGGTTTGATATTTAAATGCTGGAGAAATTAAAAAATCTCCAGCATTTGTCACTATGGTTGAGATTATAAATAAAGTTATTAGTGACACTCGTTTCATGGATTTTCCCTTTTTTATTTTTTACAATTCAACTACATCCATCTTCCAATTAGGTCGAATGGTTTTAAGATGCTCTTTTATATCTGATTTTAAGATAATAAGTGATATGGCAACCATATTTCATACAAATTCTAGCAAGACTCTAAGCAGCTAT
>DYTF01000239.1 GCA_020726105.1 Sulfurovum sp.
TGATGAGTAAAAAACGCTTTGGCTCTGTGGTCAATATCGCGTCCATCGTCGGTGAAACTGGCAATGCAGGGCAGACAAACTACGCCGCCAGCAAAGGTGGTACTATCGCCATGACGAAGAGTTTTGCCCAAGAAGCCGCGTCAAGGAACATCCGTTTTAACACCATCACCCCAGGGTTTATCGCGACAGAGATGACGGATGTACTCAAAGAAGACATCAAAGATGCTTTTACCGCTAAGATACCGATGGCACGCTTTGGTGAACCCAAAGAGGTTGCGGATGCCGTAGCATTTCTGCTCTCAGACCATGCTTCTTACATTACAGGCGAAACACTCAAAGTAAACGGCGGTATGTTTATGTAACACTAACGCAGCATGTATGCAGCAGCACTTAAAAGTGCAAAAAATAGAGGCTGATGGATAAGGTAAATAATCAAAGAGTGACGACCGATAAAGGCTAGTTTATCTAAAGTAGGGGTGCTTTTTAAGGCAAGTGTGTTGTGTAGGTAATGCATAGCAAAGATGCCAAACAACACAGGTGCAAACCAAGGGATGAGTGGTACTAAATCTTCTGTGTGCCCTAGCGGAAGATGCAGAGGAGCTTTGAGAAGTTCAAAGAAAAAGGTGATGCGATACTCCAAATAGTACAGCCCTAAAATCAACACCCCGATAAGAGCAGACAAATGAGGCACTCTCACAAACAAAGGCCCTATCAAAGTCGCGACAAAAACCATGTGTAGCACACCAAAGTAAACCCAAGTCTGCGGAAAGACAAAAAAAGTCCCAACAGAAACCATCAGTGCAGAAAAGCCCAAAAGCAACAGTCGTTTGAGATATTTTTGTGTGTTAAATGATTTGGCATATGCCAAATAGAGACTCATGCCCACAGCAGTCATAAAAAGAGTCACGATAATCGTACGCAATCTAATCCAAAACAGACTATCTACCGTACTCACTTCCGTGAACCTAAAATAATGCAAATCATAAGCAAAATGAAAAATGAGCATCAAAACGACAGCTAAAGCACGG
>DYTF01000240.1 GCA_020726105.1 Sulfurovum sp.
TTGTATGCGGTCAGTTTTGGAGGAGCGTATTATGTTTGGATGGCAATACTTTTTTGTTTTATCATCCAAGCAGTCTCTTATGAGTATCGGAAGAAACCGAACAATTTTTTAGGGCAAAAAACGTATGAGACTTTCTTATACATTAATGGTTCAGTAGGAATTATATTGATTGGTATCGCATTAGGCACACTCTTTACAGGTGGAAATTTTATTAAAAACAGCATGAATCTCTCTTATTGGACAATGAGTAGCTATGGATTAGAAGCGGTATTAAACCCTTTTAATGTGGTCTTTGGATTTGCTATTTTTTTCTTGGCACGAACCCAAGCAAGTTTGTATTTTATGAACAATATTGCTCATGTTACCATTATTCAACGTGCCAAACATCAACTCAAAACCGATGTGATTCTGTTTTTACTTTTTTTCTTATTATTGCTAGGAATGCTTTTGATGATCAGTGGTGTAGCCCACAATGGCAAAGAGTTTGATATTGTAGCAAATCTCTTTTTAAACAACGCATTAGAAACACCTGCCATTTTGATTGGCTTTGTTGTTGGGGTTGGATTGGTACTTTATGCTTTTTTTATCGCTCTTTTTAGAGGTTCAATTCAAGGTATTTGGTTTTCAGGTTTAGGAACGGTATTGGTAGTGACATCACTTTTGAGCCTTTTGGGCTTTAATCAAACAGCCATCTACCCTTCATTGGCTGATTTACAAAGTTCATTGAGCCTTCAGAATGCATCGGGAAGTTACTATACATTAACTGTAATGAGTTACGTCTCACTGTTGGTTCCTTTTGTTTTGGGGTATATCTTTTTGGTGTGGCGTTCACTTGACAAAACACAAATAACATCTGATGAGGTTGAAGCTGACCATCATCACTATTAGGAGAGCAACATGGAAACAATTGATTATACAACAGCGATTTTATGGTACGCCACATGGCCGTTGGTGATTTATGTGAGTTATAAATTTATACGGGTGAACATTGAACATTTAGAAGAGAACTTAGAAAACAAAGAT
>DYTF01000023.1:0-6046 GCA_020726105.1 Sulfurovum sp.
TCATGCGTTCAGTGCTGCTTTTGAGGTGGCGCTTAAGAAAGACTTGAAACGGAAGAAGATTGAGATAAGAGATAGAACCAAAAAGCACGAACGGACATCCTTTCGCTCCAAATTTAAGCGCAATTATAGCAAACAACTTTTATAATCTTACCACTATCGAGGAGAGTTTATCCCTTGTTTTTGAAAGAGTATATAGATGGTTAAAGTTGAATTTTTAGGCCCCATAGCTAAGCCCCCCATAGAGATTGAAGCTCTCACGCTTATAGATGTTGCCGCAAAACTCAAAGAAGATGCAAGTTTGACCACTTGGCTCGATAAGTGTGCGGTGGCACTTAACGATACGATGGTAAACGACCTTTCTATTACACTAAAAGAGGGAGATAAAATATCTATTTTACCTCCTGTGTGTGGCGGTTGAGGCGTGGAGCTATATGAGGGTTCTTTGGATGTCAAGGCAATCTTTTCACGATGGCTTGATGAAGAAGCGACATCAAATTATGGTGCATATATCCCTTTTGTAGGGACGATACGCGCTGAAGATGGCATCGAAGCCTTGAGTTTTGATATTTATGAACCTGTACTCTTAAAATGGTTTGATGCATGGCAAGAAAAAGCAGTTGCTTTGGGTGCCGTTGTAAAAATGGCGCATTCAGTGGGTGATGTTCCTGTGCATACCTCTTCGTATGTCTCGGCGGTCTTTTCTCCAAAACGCAGAGTGGCACTCGAGCTTATCGACCTTTTTGTGGAAGACTTTAAGACCAATGCGCCCATTTGGAAATACGATGTAAAGCAAGGCAAAAGAATCTACGCAGCCGATCGAAGTACTCCCATGGATGGTGCAGGACTTTTAAGTTAAACATCAAGCTTTCTGTAAACAAGGGATAATCAATATGCTACATTTTAACGAATCATTAGAGAAAATAGCTACGCTTCAGGTAGAGACCCGCAAAACCAAAACGCTTTTTTTGCTTGATTCTTTAGGGTATGTTTTGGCTGAAGATATCATTGCAGACCACAACTCTCCCGAGCTTCCGACTTCTGCTATGGATGGGTATGCTCTTAGACATGAAGATATGGCCATGAAGCGCTTGAAAATAGCCAGTATTAATCCAGCAGGGTTTGTACTCAAAGATGAGGTGCTTCAAGGTACTTGCATTAAAACTTTTACAGGTTCACTGATGCCACAGGGTGCA
Source organism: Sulfurovum sp. (assembly GCA_020726105.1). Lineage (GTDB taxonomy): Bacteria > Campylobacterota > Campylobacteria > Campylobacterales > Sulfurovaceae > Sulfurovum. Next base: position 1,194 of record DYTF01000023.1, read on the forward strand.
GATACGCTCATTCCCATCGAAAATGTAGTCGTTGAAGGCGATGAAATAGTGATTCAAGAAGCGGTGAGCAAAGGATTTTCTGTACGGGAAGTGGGCGAAAATTATGCAAAAGAGGAGCTACTCATACCCAAAGGCACTAAGATTGATTTTCCTCAGATAGGCGTACTGAGTTCTCTAAATGTTGTCAATGTGTCGGTCTATGAGAAACCCGTGGTTGCCATACTTTCAACAGGCTCTGAACTGCTTGCTTTAGGAGAAGAGCAGACAAATGATGCACAGATACGCTCCTCCAACAACTACATCCTTGAAGCCATAGTCAAAAAGTATGATGGTATGCCTTTGCAGCTAGGGTGTATCAAAGATGACAAAAGAAGCATCACAGATGCAATCAGCGCAGCGTTAGAGAAGTCAGATATTGTAGTTACAACGGGTGGGGTGAGTGTCGGGGATTTTGATTTTGTTAAAGATATTGTGCTTGAGTTGGGGTGTGAGATTGTCTTTAAAGGGGTGCGAATCAAACCGGGACAGCATATTATTGTAGCTAGAAAATCAGACAAGTTTATCGTGGCGCTGCCTGGGTTTGCCTACTCTTCTACGGTTACCGCGTTGCTCTATCTTGTGCCACTCATCGCAAAACTCCAGCAAAGAGATTTTTCTTTGCATTTAGTCAAAGCGACGCTAAAAGAACCTTTTATCAAAAAAGCCAAAAAAGCCGAATTTACCGCATGCAATGTTTCTTTGCTCCAAGGTGAATACTTCATCGACTTTCAAGGCAAAAAACTAGGCACTTCAGCGATACTTAGCAATATGCTAGGTAATAGCGCTCTGTTGTTTACTTCAGAAGAAGATACCTCCAAAAATATAGGAGACCAAGTTGAGATTTTACTTTTTGACTAGTTTATGTTTTTAGAGTGACATAATCGATGCTCTTGCTTTTAAAAACAGTGCAAACTCTGCCGCTGTTTTGCATCCCATTTTGATCGCATAGCTCATTAATTCTTTGTTTTGTGAGTAGATCATCTTTAATCCTTTAATTAAATATATCAAATTGTATAAATAAAATAAGAAAATGTAAAAAAATATTTCAAATTGTCATACTTTTAGAAAAAATCGTGTATAATACTTTTGTGAAGACATGACAAAAGGAGCAAAAATGTTAGTGTTGAGTGAAGTAATAGAAAAATTAAAAGATGTAATTTCTGAGACAATGATAGGTAAAAGAGTATTTGATAAAGATGTGGCTACGGCTCTGAACATTCCTCAAGCGACTTTTGCTACGATGAAAAAAAGAAATTCAATTCCTTATGCAGAGATATTGGAGTTTTGTGCACTCAAAAAAATCTCAGTCAATTGGCTTTTCTTTGATCAGGCCATCGATATGCTTAAAGAAGAGACAGAAAAATTTTTTCATGTGCGTTATTTTTCAGACATTCGTGCTTCTGCTGGGGGCGGGGCGGAAGTGTTTGATGAAAATTATGAGACTATCAGTATCGATGAAAAAATTATGCGTAATATGGTAGGGTTGGGCAACACTGAACTTGAAGCCATCCATGTAGACGGTGAGTCGATGGAGCCTACGCTTCAAGACGGTAGCATTGTTTTTGTGGACAGAACACAAACCAATATCGCTAAAAATGGTATCTTTATCGCAGCGACTACAGGCGGATTGTTCATCAAGCGCATTCAACAGCGTGCAGATGGGATGATTGAGCTTATTTCTGATAATATGATGTATCCACCTCAAGCCGTTAGTGTGGATGAGGTGGTTATTGTAGGTAAGGTGGTAGGAAATATTGAAAGCTTATGATGTCCAAAAAGTAGCAAAGTAAAGATATGGCTAAAGGGTTTTTTGGTTTTAAGCAAGCAAGAAGAGAGCAGTAAGTATCTTGACACTAAAAGCGAATGACGCTTCAAGATAAAAAAGGGTTGCCATGTTAAAGATGAATCATGATTTAGAAGCTGCACTTAAAGAGTACATCAAACTGCTTGAGCACGAAGAGTATTATGAGGCGCATGAGGTGATGGAAGAGGCATGGCATCCTTTGCGACTCAGCAATCATGCATTGAAAAATTTGGCAAAAGGGCTTATCAATGCAGCGATTACCTTTGAGCATATTAAGCGTAACAAAAAAAATGTCCAAGAAAAAGCAGTCAAAGTGATTGCCTCGTATGAACGCTATAAACATTTGAGCTCTGATGAGATTGAACATGCTCTATTATTTAGGCAAGCCACTCAAAAAATAGAAGCATTAAAAATGCAGCACAAAGAGATGTTTGATGTTTTGGTATCATAAAGAAACAAAACATTCTTATGACTCCGTACGCACCCATCCCAACCAACTCTCTTGGGAAGATCAGCCACGCACCTATAAAAATTACCCCGAACAGTATAAAAAAAGAAAAATAGATTTAGAAAACAATGAAGAGAGCCTTCTGTACTATATCGCAGGTTTGACAGCGAAAAAAACCTACCCTAGCGGTGAGTATTTTTTGCGTATCAACCCCTCTGCGGGGGCACTCTACCCCAATGAACTGTATTTCCAAACGCGAGGCGTGGAAACATTTGAGGACGGCATCTACCATTTTGAAGTTAGCACCTCTTCTTTGACCCTGCTGCAACCCATCAGTGAGAATGAGGGGATAGAGCCGTATCTGGGGTATCACAGTGCCATGAAAGGGTATCTGTTTCTTGTCTCGGCCGTGTATTATCGTTCGTCGTGGAAATATAAAAATCGTGCCTTGCGCTATTGTCTTTTGGATGCGGGACACCTTTTGGGCAGCATTGAAGCCTCGGGACTGCTTCATTCGCGTAGTGTGGAGATGCTCTATGACATTGATAGGGAAACATTGAACCGTTTGTTTGGATTTGAAGGTAGAGAATGGATGCTCTCAGGGTGTGCTATGGCAACCGCTTTGTCCCAGCAAAAAGTGAATGCCATAGAATTTTCGCTTCCTTATGTGGATGGGAGTGGAAGTTTTGAGCCCAATACAAAGATAGAACAGGGCTATAGCGAAACGATGCAGATAAGAGACTGTAAGAGAGAAATCAAAGTGCCACAGTTTTCTTACTTGCAGCCAAGGCTTAAAGAGACTCTCTTTACACGCAGGTCACAAAGGGGGTTTGAAGGGGATGCGATTACAAAAACACAGTTTGAGTATATCGTAGAGGTATTGCGCCAACCTATACCATCTGATTGTGATGAAGAAGTCTCAGTGTTTATGGTAGTAAATAAGGTGCTAGATATGCCATTGGGTCTCTACAAAGACGGTACATATCTCAAATATGGAGACTTCGCAAGACAGGCAGGGTATCTTAGTTTAGAGCAGTACAGCCTTTCAACACAAGGAGCCATTGCCTTTTTTCTAACCTCTAAAGCTAAGAACTATCAGGCACTCTACCAAAAAGCAGGCATCATAGGACACAGACTCTATGTGGCAGCACTCTATTTGGGCATAGGATGTTCAGGCATCGGAGCGTATTATGATGATGAGGTCAATGCTTTTGTGGGCAATGATGAGATGGTTTTGTATGCCTTGGCGATAGGAAAATAGCTTATTAAGTTTTAAATCGATAGCTTAATGCCTCCAGCTGTGTACGCAGTGCCCCTGAGATATCCCCTTGAAATTCCAAACTGTTTTCTTTGACTGCTCCACCTGTTGCAAGCTTTTTTTTCAGAGTTTTGAGTAGCTCGTCCAAGGTATCTTTTTCTAAGAAAAAAGGCTTGACGATGCTGACCACTTTTCCTCTTCGTTTCTCTTTTGCTAGATGCAATTGATGGCTTTGGGGCGTTTTTATCTCTTGGGGGATGTTTTGAGAGGGCTTGTCTTTGTTATCCGCACGCCAACCTTCATCAAACTGTGCACCCATTTCAAACAGATTTTTTTTCATACACGCCTCCTAATTAGAATGGGTATCTATGTGGTAAATGATTTCGGTTTTATTTTTATGTGTTTGCATCGAAATCAAGCTTAGGCCAGTAATGGGATGTTTTATAAAAGATTCCATAGTGGTTATTTGATGTAGTGAAATTTCTCTCAATACTAGCCCTCTGTAGGCTTTTGCCCAATGACTGACTACTTTGCCATCTTTGATAAATTTCAGCGTGGTGTAGGGCTTGTTTGGCTTGTAAAATTTATCATAAAAGCCTGAACGCAGGTCAAGGATTTCATCATCATTGAGGTAGTCATCCAAAAGGTTAGATGCATGTTCGGAGTAGATTTTCTCTGGCTTCAACTCACCTATGGAGACCCCTTGCTTGAGTTTGTATTCGGGTATCATATCTGAAGCACGAATCGGCCCAAAAAGATTAGAAAAAAGGATGACATGCTCATCGATGTACTGCCGTGCCTTGGTATCTAGGTGTGGATAATCTAAATAATCAAAGGCTACCCCAGTGTAGCGCTCAATGGCTTTCATGGTCAGTTCATGGATGATGTCGGTTTTGTATGCAAGAATATCTGCCTCTTTTGTGATGCCAAACAATTTGGAAAGTGCAGATAAATCCCCTCTTTGGATGCAGTTTGCGTACGCATGTAAGAGTTGATTGCGATAAGGTAAAAGTGATTCAAATAGTAGGGTATTTGGTGCAAATGAGGCAGTGCCACCCGATTGTTTTGTCTCGCTTGGTGCTAATAATATTTTTATCAAAACCTATCCTTGCAGTGTCAAAATTACTATATTTTAGTAAAAATATCTAAAAAATAAGATTTTTAAGACTATTCAAGCAAAAACGCTTGACATTTAAAATGTATTTGCCTATAATTCCCGTCCATTTTAAGTGTAAAACCTTTGAAATGATGGTGCTGGTGTAGCTCAGTTGGCTAGAGCAGCTGATTTGTAATCAGCAGGTCGG
>DYTF01000023.1:6156-24658 GCA_020726105.1 Sulfurovum sp.
CTGTAAATCTGCTGACTATGTCTTCGAAGGTTCGAATCCTTCACTCACCACCATTTTAAGTTGCATAAGACGCGGGCGTAGCTCAGTGGCTAGAGTTCCTGCCTTCCAAGCAGGCTGTCGAGAGTTCGAATCTCTTCGCCCGCTCCATAAACTGGGAGCTGTGTGAATTGTGTACTTAGAAATAATAACTTCACATACAAAGCTTTCCTAATTTATTCATGCATAACTAGACTTATAAACACAGTGCGTTACCGATAAACAACTTGCCCAGATAGCTCAGTGGCAGAGCACTTCCTTGGTAAGGAAGAGGTCGGCGGTTCTATTCCGCTTCTGGGCTCCACGATCAAGTATGGACAAAAGTGTTACACAGGTGTAACACTTTTGTCCATATCGGTTAAGAAATTTTAGGTATAATACTGCCTTTAAACATTTTACGCTAGGAGAATAGCATGGCAAAAGCAAAATTTGAACGAAACAAAACGCACGTTAACATCGGAACAATTGGTCACGTTGACCACGGAAAAACGACATTGACAGCAGCAATTACTGCAGTACTTGCTACTAAAAATGGCTCAAAATTTATGGATTATGATGCGATTGATAATGCTCCTGAAGAGAGAGAAAGAGGGATTACAATTGCTACTTCTCACGTAGAGTATGAAACTGATAATCGTCACTACGCACATGTTGACTGTCCAGGTCACGCCGACTATGTTAAAAATATGATTACAGGTGCTGCTCAAATGGACGGTGCAATCCTTGTTATTGCTTCTACAGATGGACCAATGGCACAAACAAGAGAGCATATCCTTCTTTCTAAACAAGTAGGTGTTCCTTATATTGTTATTTTCTTGAACAAAGAAGACCAGTTAGATGCTGAAGACAAAGAAGAAATGTTGGAGCTTGTAGAGATGGAAGTGCGTGAACTTCTTTCAGAATACGATTTCCCAGGTGACGATACGCCAATCATCGCTGGTTCTGCTTTTAGAGCACTCGAAGAAGCAAAAACTGGTACGCTTGGTGCATGGTCAGATAAAATCTTTGCTTTAATGGACGCAGTTGATTCATATATCCCAGATCCAATCAGAGAAACAGATAAAGATTTGTTGATGGCTATCGAAGATATCTTTACAATTCAAGGTCGTGGTACAGTTGTAACAGGCAAAGTAGAAAAAGGTAAAGTATGTATCGGTGATGCAGTTGAAATCGTTGGTCTTAAAGACACACAAAAAACAACCGTAACGGGTGTTGAAATGTTCCGTAAAGAGATGGATTGTGGTGAGGCTGGTGATAACTGTGGTGTTCTTATCCGTGGTATCGACAAAAACAATGTACAAAGAGGTATGGTTCTTGTTAAGCCAGGTTCAATCACACCACATACAAAATTTGAAGCGGAAGTCTATGTACTTACAAAAGAGGAAGGCGGTAGACATACACCATTCTTTAATAACTACAGACCACAGTTTTATGTTAGAACAACAGATGTAACTGGTTCTGTTGAGCTTCAAGAAGGTACTGAGATGGTTATGCCAGGCGATAATGTTAAGGTTAATGTTATTCTGATTGCACCAGTTGCACTTGAAGAGGGTACAAGATTTGCTATCCGTGAGGGTGGTAGAACTGTTGGTGCAGGTGTTGTTTCTAAAATTATTGCATAAGTTTAGAAACAGTTTAGAAAGTATTCTTCTCCAAAATCTTGCCCAAGGCAAAGCTTTAGTGAGAGGAATTTTTTAAGGGCATCGCTCTTGAAAAGAGGAGAAAAAATATGAGAGAAACCGTTCACTTAGGTTGTGAAAAGTGCACAAGACGCAATTATCACACCAATAAAAATAAAAAAACAACAACAGAGAAACTTGCGCTTAAAAAATACTGCAAATGGTGTCAATGCCATACAGTACATAAAGAGATGAAGCTCTAAGAAAAGATGTTTTGTGTATCTCTGATTTTCAGAGATACCATTTAGGCCAATAGCTCAGTTGGTAGAGCACTGGTCTCCAAAACCAGGTGCCGGGGGTTCGAGTCCCTCTTGGCCTGCCACAAAAAAGGTAATGCAGATATGGAAAAAATTTCAACATTTATTGCACACGCGAGAGCAGAAATACATAAAGTAATATTTCCAACAAAAGTACAAGTTAGACAGGCATTTTTTGCAGTTGTAATCGTAGTAACTGTAATATCAATATTTTTAGCATTGGTTGACTTTTTGATGTCATCCATCGTTTCATCAGTTTTATAGGACACACAATGGCTTATCAATGGTATGCAATTCAAACATATTCAGGATCAGAGCAATCGGTTAAGCGAGCGATTGAACAGCTGGTTTCTGATTACGGTATTGAAGAGAAGCTAGAGCGCGTGGTTGTCCCGACTGAAGAAGTGATCGAAGTAAAAGATGGTAAAAAAAAGATAACTGAGCGAACGCTGTATTCTGGTTATGCTTTTGCACATATAGATCTGGATACTGACCTTTGGCACAAGATACAATCTTTACCACGAGTATCTAGATTTATCGGTGAACAAAAGACGCCTACTGCGCTGAGTAGCGCAGACATTAAAGTGATTTTGGACAAGATGGAGAAAAAATCTGCACCGCGTCCAAAAGTTGACTTTGAAGCAGGCGAAATGATTCGGATTGTAGATGGACCATTTGCTAACTTTACAGCAATGGTAGAAGAGTATGATCTTGATCATGGAAAACTAAGACTAAATGTTTCTATCTTCGGAAGAAACACGCCAGTTGAAATACTCTATACACAAGTCGAAAAAATACTCTAAAAGACCTGTTAAGGTCAAATTAAATAAAGGAAAAATAGATGGCAAAAAAAGTAGCGTTTAAATTTAAGCTCATGATTGCTGCTGGAGCAGCAACCCCGTCTCCACCAGTAGGCCCAGCACTAGGACAGCGTGGTGTGAACATCATGGAATTTTGTAAAGCATTTAACGAAAAAACAAAAGATAAAACAGGGTTTAAAGTTCCTGTGGTTATCACTGTCTATGCAGATAAAAGTTTTACATTTGAGACAAAACAACCGCCTGCAAGTGGTCTCATTATGAAAGCAGCAGGTCTCAAAAAAGGTACGGACAATCCTATCCTTAACAAAATAGGAACAATTACTAAGGCACAATTAGACGAAATTGTTGCACAGAAAATTGTTGACCTTAATACCAATGATAAAGAAATGGCTGCAAAAATTATTGCAGGTTCATGTAGAAGTATGGGTGTTACAATCGTAGACTAATTTGCAAAATTTGCAAAAATATAATCATAACCACATGATTTAAAAATGTGGGAGCATCATAAGCGGAGAATAAAATGGCAAAAAAACCAAGTAAAAGAAAAGAAGCATTACTTAAAGCGGTAGATACAGCAAAAACATACAGTGTTGATGAAGCAATGGATACACTTAAAAATCTTAAATCAGCTAAATTTGATGAAACTGTTGAAGTTGCACTCAATTTAAATGTAGACCCAAGACATGCAGATCAAATGATCAGAGGCTCAGTTGTGCTTCCAAATGGAACAGGCAAAACAGTAAGAGTAGCAGTATTTGCAAAAGATGCTAAAGCGGATGAGGCCAAAGCTGCGGGCGCAGATGTAGTGGGTTCAACGGATTTGATAGAGTCAATCAAGGCAGGTGTAATCAATTTTGATATTGTTATCTCTACTCCTGATATGATGGGTGTGCTAGGTCAAGTTGCACGGATTCTTGGGCCAAAAGGCTTGATGCCAAATCCTAAGACAGGTACAGTAACAATGGATGTTGCCAAAGCAGTAGAAAATGCTAAAGGCGGTCAAGTGAATTTTAGAGTTGATAAAAAAGGTAACATCCATGCAGGTATCGGTAAAGTATCTTTCTCTGACGATAAGATCAAAGAAAATTTAATCACATTTGTACGCGCCATCAATAAGGCAAAACCTGCATCAGCAAAGGGTAAGTATATTACAAATGGCGCATTATCTTTAACAATGAGCCCTTCAATTACATTGAGTACGGCTGAATTGATGGACTTAAAATAATATTTTATCTAGTGATGCCCAATATCTTTTGTGGTATCACAGAAATACAATCGTTTCCTCAAAACAAAACTACATATTAGCTCTGTTTTGAGGAAACTCATAATCTTAGGTCAAAGATAAAAGGGGCGAAAGCTTAATTAATCTATTTGAAAAAATAGATGTGTTGGTTCAAACCAATACCCTTTTAGAGGTCGGAAGGAGAAAATATGACAAGAACCAGAAAAGAAGAACTGGTAGCAGAAATGACAGCTGAATTTAAAAGTGCTGGTGCCATTATCGTTTGTGATTATAAGGGTATGACGGTTGAGAAACTTGAAATTGTAAGAAATCTTGCAAAAGACGAAGAGACAAAAGTAAAAGTTATCAACAATAAACTTGCAATGGTTGCATTGAAAAATGCAGGATGCGAAGCACTGAACTTGACTGAGACAAACATTGTTGTTTGGGGTGATGCACAAGTGATTCCATGTAAAATTGCTGATCAGGCTGCAACACAGTTTAAAGATAACTTTGTGATTAAATCCGGTCTTATAGCTGGTGAAGTTGCAAGCTTACAAACCATTAATGCAATGGCTAAACTTCCAAGTAAAGATGTGCTTATTGGGATGCTTCTTAATGTTTGGAATGCACCGGTACAGAACTTTACAATCGGCTTAAGTGCTTTAGCGGCAAAAAAAGAAGAGGCGTAAGTGTTTGTTTGCAGGTGAGTCTCTAAGGAGACTTTCGACACTAAGTGTTCTTGGAGCATTAGTGAGAGGAATTGAAGAAGAGTTCTGCTTATCTTCAAGGAGATATTTATTCATAATAAGGAAATAATTATGGCAACAACTAAAGAAGATGTTCTTGAGTTTATCTCAAATATGTCAGTACTTGAGCTTTCTGAGCTTGTAAAAGAATTTGAAGAAAAATTTGGCGTATCTGCACAGGCAACCGTTGTATCTGGTGGCCCTGCAGCAGCAGTTGAAGCAGCAGAAGAGCAAACTGAGTTTACAGTTGTTCTTGTAAGTGGTGGAGATAAAAAAATCAATGCGATTAAAATTGTAAGAACTGTAACAGGTCTAGGACTTAAAGAAGCAAAAGATGCAGTTGATAATGCTCCTACAGTAATTAAGGAAGCCGCATCAAAAGAAGAGGCTGAAAAAATCAAAAAAGAATTTGAAGAAGCTGGCGCTACTTGCGAAATTAAATAATCATCATTTACACATACTTGGTTGCATTGAACAAGTATGTGTAATATCTCGTTGGATGTAGCGATAAACTATTCAGAGACATTTCATACCCTCGTGTCAATAGTTTCTTTGTGCATCCAATAATCACTTCATAAACAAAACTAAACCAAAATAAGGATATCCCATGTTGAATTCTTTACATTCAGGCAATAGACTCCGTGTCGATTTTTCCAAAACACCCAGAGAGATAGAAATCCCTAATTTACTCCAACTTCAACAAAAGAGTTATGAAAACTTTTTAATGCTGGATGAAAAAGACAGAAAAAACTCTACATTAGAAAAAGTGTTCCGCTCTGCATTTCCTATTACCGATCAGCAAAGTAGACTCACGCTTAACTACAAAAATTCTGAAATCATTAAACCAAAATATACGGTCAGAGAATGTATGGAAAGAGGGTTAACTTATTCTGTATCGCTTAAGATGAATATCTCGTTGACGATTTGGAATAGAGATGAAAAAACAGGTGAAAAACTTGACCCCAAAGAGATTAAAGAGCAAGCAGTTTTTGTTCGTGACATCCCTTTGATGACCGATAGAACCTCTTTTGTTGTCAATGGGGTTGAGAGAGTTATTGTTAACCAATTGCACAGATCACCAGGGGTTATTTTTAAAGAAGAAGAGGGCACTACGGTGGGTAGCGGTATGCTCTACTCGGCACAGATTATCCCTGACCGTGGTTCTTGGTTGTATTTTGAGTATGATTCTAAAGATATTTTGTACGCACGCATTAACAAACGAAGAAAAATTCCTGTTACGATTTTGTTTAGAGCTTTGGGGTATTCCAAAGACGATATTGTTAAAATTTTTTACTCGACTAAAACCATTAGCATTAAAGAAAATAGATTTTTGGTGAAATTTGATGCCAATGATTTTTTAGGTAGAGCAGAATATGATGTGAAGGATATGGACGGAAATACCGTTGTAAACGCAGGAAAAAGACTCACTAAGAAAAAAGCCGAAAAACTCATTGAAGACGGACTCGAGTGGATTGAGTATCCGCTTGAAGTACTTATGGAGAGACACTTGGCGGAGCCAATTGTTGATCAAGAGAGTGGCGAAGTGTTGTATGATGTTGTCACACCGTTAGATGAGAGCAAACTCAGAAAAATGATTGAACACGGTATTGATACCATTGAAATTATCAATGACCTTATTGAGGGTGCAGATATGTCAATCATCAACGCGTTTGTGGCAGACAATGAAAGCTTGAGACTTTTGCGCCAAACAGAGCAAATTGATGATGAGAATGTACTCTCTGCAATCCGTATCTATAAAGTGATGAGACCAGGTGAGCCAGTAACGCCTGAAGCAGCTAAGTCCTTTCTTAGACAACTCTTTTTTGACCCTGAAAGATATGATTTGACACAAGTGGGTCGTATGAAGATGAATCACAAACTAGGACTTAATATTCCTGAATATACCACGGTTCTTACGACAGAAGACTTGATTCATACAGTTAAATATCTCATCAAAGTGAAAAATGGACTCGGGCATATTGACGATAGGGACCATTTGGGCAATAGAAGAATCAGGGCTATTGGTGAGCTTTTGGGTAACGAATTGCATGGCGGTCTTGTGAAGATGCAAAAAGCAATCAAAGACAAAATGACAACCATATCGGGTACGCTCGATGAGTTGATGCCACATGACTTGGTTAATTCAAAAATGATTACCAACACAATTTTGGAGTTTTTTGCTTCAGGTCAGCTTTCTCAGTTTATGGATCAAACCAATCCACTGTCAGAAATCACTCACAAGCGAAGACTCTCGGCGCTCGGTGAAGGTGGTTTGGTCAAAGAAAGAGCAGGATTTGAAGTGAGGGATGTACACCCGACGCATTATGGCCGTATTTGTCCGATTGAGACACCAGAGGGTCAAAATATTGGTTTGATTAACACACTCGCAACCTATTCCAAAGTGAATGAGCATGGGTTTATTGAAGCGCCTTATAAAGTGGTGAAAAACTGTCAAGTTACGGATGAGATAGTTTACATCACGGCTACGCAAGAAGAAGACAAGTGTATTGCTCCTGCTTCAACAAAAGTGAGCAAAGACGGACGAATTGTAGAAGATTTGATTGAGACAAGACTCAATGGAAATATTGAGCTGAATGAAGCAAAAAGAGTGGATCTTATTGATATCTCTCCTTTGATGATTTCGGGTTCAGCTGCGGCACTGATTCCTTTCTTGGAACATGATGATGCAAACCGTGCATTGATGGGTTCAAACATGCAACGACAAGCCGTACCGCTTATCCGTACCGAAGCACCGATGGTTGGAACTGGTATGGAGGCCATCGTGAGTCGTGATGCATGGGAGTGTGTTAAAGCAAGAAGAGCAGGGATTGTTGAAAAAATTGACGGTAAAAACATCTATATCATGGGCGAAGATGAAAGCGGAGTGTTCATAGACCATTATCCGCTTGAGAAAAACATGAGAACGAACCAAAATACAACCTTTACGCAAGTGCCAATAGTGAAATTGGGTGCTCCTGTTCAAGCCAATCAGGTGATAGCTGATGGTGCAAACATGGAACAGGGTGAACTTGCCATCGGTAAAAACATCCGTGTAGCATTTATGCCTTGGTATGGATATAACTATGAAGATGCGATTATTATCTCTGAAAAGCTTATTCGTGAAGACACATTTACTTCCGTGCACACTTACGAGAAGGAGATAGAAGCAAGAGAGCTTAAACATGGCACAGAAGAGATCACCAGAGATATTCCAAATATCAGGGAAGATGAACTGCTGCATTTGGATGAAAGTGGGATTGTACAGATAGGTACTTATGTCAAACCTGGGATGATTCTTGTGGGCAAAGTAAGCCCTAAGGGAGAAATCAAGCCGACACCAGAAGAGCGTCTACTTAGAGCCATCTTTGGTGAAAAAGCAGGTCATGTGGTAAACAAATCGCTTTATTGTCCTGCGACCATGGAAGGTGTTATTGTTGATATTAAAGTATTCACTAAAAAAGGTTACGAAAAAGACAGCCGTGCTATTCAGGCTTACGAAGAAGAAAAAGCTATTTTAGACAGTGACCATCATGACCAACTTTTGATGATAGACAGAGAAGAGACACTCAGAATCGCACGCTATCTTTCAAATCAGCCTTTAGCGAAAGCAGTAAGTATCGGTGAGAGCGAGTATGCTATTGGCTCAATGATTCCAGAATCCGTCATCAAGGGAGTCAACCGTTTCGCGCTTAGGGGTGTAGTTCAATCGTATGCGGATGAAGTGCAAAACGAATATGAGACACTGAAAAATTACTTCTTAAAACAGAAGAAAAAGCTCAAAACAGACCACGAGGAAAAATTGATTGTGCTTGACAAAGATGACATCCTTCCTTCAGGTGTAACGAAGCTGGTGAAGATTTATATTGCTACAAAAAGAAAACTCAAAGTGGGCGATAAAATGGCAGGCCGCCATGGAAACAAAGGTATCGTCTCTAACATCGTGCCAGAAATCGATATGCCGTACCAAGAAGATGGAAGACCTGTAGATTTGATTTTGAACCCGCTGGGTGTACCATCTCGTATGAATATTGGGCAAATTCTTGAAGTACACTTGGGTCTCATTGGTAAAAATTTGGGTGAGCAGATAGAGGTGTTGTTTGCAAATCAGCAAGAAAGCTTTATTAAAGATTTAAGAGCAAAGATGATTGAGATTGCAGATGTTGCTAGGCTGATGAATGCCAAAGAAGTCTTGACAGCTATGAGTGATGAAGATTTGATTAAATACGGACGAGACTGGTCTAAGGGTGTGAAATTTGCAGCACCAGTATTTGAGGGAACAAATCAGGAAGAGTTTGATAAACTCTTTGAAATGGCAAAGATAGACTCTGACGGTAAGATGGTCTTGTTTGATGGTAAAACGGGCGAGAAAATGATAGAACGCGTCAATGTCGGTTATATGTACATGCTCAAACTCCATCACTTGGTTGATGAGAAAGTGCATGCGCGTTCAACAGGACCTTACTCGCTTGTCACGCAGCAACCAGTCGGTGGTAAAGCACTCTTTGGTGGACAAAGATTTGGTGAGATGGAAGTATGGGCGCTTGAAGCATACGGCGCAGCCCATACACTTAAAGAGATGTTGACTATCAAATCAGATGATGTTGAGGGAAGAGCAAGGGCCTACAGAGCCATAACAAAAGGGGAATCCGTACCAGCATCAGGTGTGCCTGAGACGATGTTTGTATTGACAAAAGAGCTTCAGGCGTTGGGTCTTGATGCAGAGCTCTATGAGAGCAATAAAGAAGTGGAGGGTGAGAATGAGTAAGTTTTTAGAGAATTTAACATTAATAGATTTGAACAGCGAAAATAGACCAAAAGATATTGCGGCATTACAACTCAAGATAGCAAGTCCAGAGAAAGTACTCTCTTGGAGCTACGGAGAGGTAAAAAAACCTGAAACGATTAACTATAGAACACTCAAGCCAGAAAGAGATGGGCTTTTTTGCGCTAAAATTTTTGGTCCTATTAGAGATTATGAGTGTCTCTGCGGCAAGTACAAAAAGATGCGCTATAAGGGTGTTGTCTGTGAGAAGTGTGGTGTTGAAGTTACCACTTCTAAAGTCAGAAGAACCCGTATGGGGCATATTGACTTGATTGCTCCTGTGGCACATATTTGGTATGTTTCCTCCCTTCCATCTCGTATCGGTACACTTTTGGGTGTCAAGATGAAAGACCTTGAACGCGTACTTTATTATGAAGCATATATCGTGAAAACAGCTGGCGAAGCATCATATGACAGCGAAGGGCTAAATCCACTTGCAAAATATGATGTGCTCAATGAAGAGCAATATCAGCAGATTATGCAACGATTTGGCGAGTCTGACTTGGATGCGCGTATGGGCGGAGAGGTGATTCAGGAGCTTCTTGCTGAACTTGATTTGGTGGAAATGTTTTCACAACTAAAACAGGATGTTACCGCAACAAAATCTGAAGCGCGAAGAAAAACAATTGTAAAACGATTGAAAGTGATTGAAGCATTTTTGCACTCAGGCAACAGACCAGAGTGGATGATGCTCACACAGTTGCCAGTACTGCCACCAGATTTGAGACCATTGGTGAGTCTAGATGGCGGTAAATTCGCCGTATCTGATGTGAACGACCTCTATAGAAGAGTCATTAACCGTAATCAGAGACTTAAAAGACTCGTAGAGCTTGATGCACCAGAGATTATTGTCCGAAATGAAAAGAGAATGTTACAAGAAGCGGTAGACGCACTTTTTGATAACGGCAGAAGAGGCAATGCAGTTAAAGGTGCAAACAAGCGACCACTGAAATCACTTTCAGAAGTGATTAAAGGTAAGCAAGGACGATTTAGACAAAACCTTTTAGGTAAAAGGGTTGACTTTTCTGGCCGTTCTGTTATTGTCGTGGGACCTGATTTGCGTATGGATCAGTGTGGATTGCCTAAAAAGATGGCGATAGAGCTCTTTAAGCCCCATTTGATGGCAAAGCTTGAAGAAAAAGGGTATGCAACGACACTGAAACAAGCCAAAAAAATGATTGAAAAACAAGAGAATGAAGTATGGGAATGTCTTGAAGAAGTGGTTGAAGGGTATCCAATATTGCTCAACCGTGCACCTACCCTTCACAAGCTTTCGATTCAAGCATTTCACCCTAGATTGATTGAGGGGAAAGCAATTCAGCTTCACCCTTTGGTTTGTTCGGCATTTAACGCGGACTTCGATGGGGATCAAATGGCGGTGCATATCCCTCTTTCAGACGAGGCGATTGCTGAAGCAAAAGTCTTGATGTTGGGTTCGATGAATATTTTGCTTCCCGCTTCTGGTAAGGCGATTGCTGTACCTTCTCAAGATATGATTTTGGGTCTGTATTATCTTACCTTAGAGAAAAATGATGTCAAAGGTGAAAATAAACTTTTTGCAAATGTGGAAGAAGTTGAGATTGCATTTGAGCAGAATGCACTCGATCTCAATGCACGCATTAGAACACTTATTGAGGGGCATATCGCCAAATCAACAGCAGGAAGACTGATTTTAAAATCTATCATTCCTGATTATGTTCCTGAGAAATACTGGAATAAGGTCTTAAAGAAAAAAGATATTGGTGCACTCGTTGACTATATTTACAAAATTGGTGGGGTTTCCCAAACAGCAAGTTTTCTGGATGATTTGAAAAATATGGGTTTCAAATATGCTACTAAAGTTGGTGTATCGGTCTCTATTGATGATGTTAAGATTCCAAAACTAAAAGAAGGCTTGGTTGCAGCGGCTAAAGATGAAGTCAAAGAGATTCAAAGACAGTTTGGCGCAGGTCTTTTGACTGACCAAGAGCGTTATAACAAGATTATTGATATTTGGACTGATGCAAACAATGGTATTGCAGAGGGGCTTATGAAGCTTATTAAAGCAGACAAAGATGGGTTTAACTCTATCCACATGATGGCAGACTCAGGGGCTAGAGGTTCAGCTGCGCAAATCAGACAACTTTCAGGGATGAGGGGTTTGATGGCAAAATCTGACGGGTCTATTATTGAAACACCGATTACTTCAAACTTCCGTGAAGGTTTGAATGTTCTTGAGTACTTCATTTCAACGCATGGAGCGAGAAAAGGTCTTGCGGATACGGCACTAAAAACAGCCAACGCAGGGTATTTGACGCGTAAATTGATTGATGTTGCACAAAATGTGAAGATTACGATGACCGATTGTGGAACACATGAAGGGGTAGAAGTATCTGATATTGTAGTGGGTAATGAGATGATTGAGCCGTTGGCAGATCGTATTTATGGTAGGGTGTTGGCTGAAGAAATCATCGATCCTATCACCTCTGAAGTGCTTGTGAGTGAAGGTACGATGATTGATGAAGAAACAGCCACGAGAATACAAGATGCAGGTGTGCGTTCGGTCGTCATACGAGCACCGTCTACTTGTAAAGCACCTAAAGGATTGTGTGCAAAATGTTATGGTCTTAACATGGCGGATAATAAAATAGTTAAACGCGGTGAAGCAGTTGGGGTTATTGCAGCGCAATCCATCGGAGAGCCTGGAACACAGTTGACGCTTCGTACCTTCCACACAGGTGGTACGGCAACAGCGGGTAAAGAAGACAGACAGGTTATCCCTACTAAAGAAGGTTTTATCCGCTACTACAATCTCAATGTATACCGCAACAGAGATGGTAATTTAATTGTTGCAAACAGAAGAAACGCAGGTGTGTTGTTGGTTGAGCCTAAGATTAAAGCGATAAGCGACGGAAAGATTTCTATTGTGGTAAGCCATGATGAATATATCGTTTCGGTGGTCAATGGTAGTAGTAATGAAGTGAAGTATAATCTGAGAAAATCGGATGTAGCAAAGTCAAACGAACTAGCAGGTGTTGCTGGTAAGATTGAAGGAAAACTCTTCTTGCCACTCAATGATGGTGACATGGTTAAAGAGGGTGATTCTATTGTTGAGGTAATCAATGAGGGATGGTCAGTCCCTAGTCGTATACCATTTGCTTCTGAGCTTAAAGTTGAAGATGGTGCACCTGTGACACAAAATGTTGTATCAGAATCAAAAGGCAAAGTAAAATTCTTCTTGCTAAAAGGAGACTATCTTGAGGAGCATACAAGCATCAAAGAAGGCACAAAAGTTCTAGAAAAAGGTCTTTTTGCTGTGATTATTGATGAAAATGACAGAGAGGCTGCAAGACATTATATTTCAAGAGGATCCGTAGTTAAGGTTGATAGCAATGCGATGATACAAAGAGGAGATCTTATCTCTTCTCCAGAGGTGGCTACACATGTTGTTATTGCTGAATGGGATCCGTACTCTGAGCCTATCATTGCTGAGCAACAAGGAACACTGAAGTTTGAAGATATTATCCCAGGCGTGACGGTTATCGAACAATTTGATGAAATAACAGGGGATACAAGACTTGAATTGAATGAATATATACCACCAGCCTATAAGCCAGCAATTATTCTTGCAACACAAAACGGAGAAATCATCCGTTATCAACTCGATGCCAAATCTATTCTTTTTGTAAGAGATGGTGATACGGTGAGTATCGCAGATATTTTGGCGAAAACACCAAAAGCAGCGATTAAGTCTAAAGATATTACAGGGGGTCTTCCAAGGGTTTCTGAGCTTTTTGAAGCCAGACGCCCTAAAGATATTGCTCTTATTGCGCAAATAGATGGTGTTGTAGAATTTGGTGCACCTTTGCGCGGTAAAGAGCGCTTGATCATCAAGGGAGAAAACGGACAAAGAATCGAACAATTTGTTGATAAAAATAAAGTAACACTGGTGAATTCTGGCGAATATGTACACGCAGGTGAAAAATTAACAGATGGTGTGGTTTCAAGTCATGATATCCTTGCGGCACTGGGTGAAAAAGCACTGTATGAATATATTGTCTCTGAAGTGCAGATGGTTTACCGTAGACAAGGGGTTAATATTTCTGATAAACATATTGAAATTGTGACTTCTCAAATGATGCGACAAGTAAAAGTCATGGAGAGCGGTGATTCTAAGTTTATAGCTGGCGATGTTGTTTCACGCCGTAAATTCCAAGAAGAAAATCAAAGCGTAATCGGATTGGGAGGTGAGCCTGCCATTGCAGAGCCAATGTTGGTGGGTATTACCCGTTCAGCGGTTGGGGCAGACAGTATCATCTCTGCAGCCTCTTTCCAAGACACAACCAAAGTATTGACATCTGCATCCATCGCAGGCACTATAGACACACTTGAAGATTTGAAAGAAAATGTTGTTATCGGTCGTCTTATCCCTGTAGGAACAGGTATGATTAATAACGATACGATTAGACTGACTCAAGCAAAATAAACTCAACATACTGTTTCTGGCTTCAGCCAGAAACAGATAAGATCTCGCCTTGCTTTAAATATAAGAAATTTTAAAGATTTTTTCGATATAATTTGCCTCCAAAATTGCGTCCACACCCATAGGGAAAATGGCTTGTAGTGTGCATATTACGGCACATAAAAATACTTATCTGAAGTACTTTTATGTGGTGTAAGAACCCAGATTCAAGAGAGATGATCTCAATTCAAACTAACCAGAAAGAAAGGAAACGATTTGCCAACAATTAACCAATTGATTCGTAAAGAGCGTCAAAAGCAAGTGAAAAAATCAAAATCACCTGCCTTAGTAAAATGTCCTCAAAGAAGAGGCGTATGTACAAGGGTTTATACTACAACACCAAAGAAACCTAACTCAGCACTGAGAAAAGTAGCCAAAGTAAGATTGACAAGCGGTTTTGAAGTGATTTCATATATCGGTGGAGAGGGTCACAACCTTCAAGAACACTCAATCGTACTTGTAAGAGGCGGAAGAATTAAAGATTTACCGGGTGTTAAGTATCACATCGTTCGTGGTGCATTGGATGCTTCAGGTGTAAATGGAAGAACAGTTGCCCGTTCTAAATACGGTACAAAAAGACCTAAAAAATAATCTCGGGATTAGAGTACAGCGTAAAAAAGTTTAGTCTAGTCATAGGCTTAAAACAGGTATTGTCAAACACCTTAGGGGACAAGACTTGAGTAAATCAATACAATAAGATTGAAGAGGAAACACAATGAGAAGAAGAAAAGCACCCGTTAGACCCGTATTGCCAGATCCAGTACATGGTTCTAAGGTATTAACAAAGTTCATCAATGCGGTTATGTTTGACGGTAAAAAAAGCACAGCACAAAGAGTAATGTATGCTGCGTTAGAGAGAATTGAATCAAAATCTGGTGAAAAAGGTATTGAAATATTCAACAAAGCGATGGATAATGTCAAGCCTGTAATAGAAGTAAAAAGTAGAAGAGTAGGTGGCGCAACCTACCAAGTGCCAATAGAAGTAAGACCTGTAAGACAGCAATCACTTGGTATCAGATGGATTGTTGATGCGGCAAGAAAAAGAAATGAAAGAACAATGATGGAGCGTTTGAGCAATGAGCTAATGGACGCCGCTACAGAAAAGGGTTCTGCTTTCAAAAAGAAAGAAGATACATATAGAATGGCTGAAGCAAACAAGGCGTTTGCTCACTATAGATGGTAAGGAAATAACTGATGGCACGAACGCACAAACTTGAAGATGTAAGAAATATCGGTATCGCTGCTCACATCGATGCAGGGAAAACAACAACGACAGAGAGAATCCTTTTCTATACAGGTGTTGAACATAAAATCGGTGAAGTGCATGATGGTGCCGCTACGATGGACTGGATGGAACAAGAACAAGAAAGAGGTATCACGATTACTTCTGCTGCTACAACATGTGAGTGGCTAGGTAAACAAATTAACATCATTGATACTCCAGGTCACGTTGACTTTACTATTGAAGTTGAGCGTTCTATGAGAGTGCTTGATGGTGCTGTATCTGTATTTTGTGCCGTAGGTGGTGTTCAGCCACAGTCTGAGACAGTATGGAGACAAAGAAACCGTTATGGTGTACCGTCTATTGTATTTGTAAACAAAATGGATAGAACGGGTGCTGATTTCTTGGAAGTTGAAAGACAAATCAGAGACAGACTCAAGGGAAACCCTGTAGTCATTCAGCTACCAATCGGTGCTGAGGATTTGTTTGAAGGTGTAGTTGACCTTGTGAAAATGAAAGAAATTGTTTGGGATAAAGATGCTGAAATGGGCTCAAACTACCATGAGCAAGAAATCCGTCCAGAGCTTCAGGCGCAAGCAGAAGAGTACAGAGAAAAAATGATTGAAGGTATCTCTGAAGCTGAAGGCAATGAAGCAATCATGGAGAAATTCCTTGAAGGTGAAGAGCTTTCAGAAGAAGAAATTGCTGCAGGTATCAAAGCAGCAACGATTGGTATGCATATTGTACCAATGCTTCCAGGAACAGCGTTTAAAAATAAAGGCGTTCAAACCTTGCTTGATGCTGTTGTTGCGTACCTTCCTTCACCAGTCGAAGCACCAGCAATCAAGGGCACCATGATGGATGATGAGACTGTTGAAGTCATTGTTCCCTCAACGGATGACGGTGCATTTGCAGCGTTAGCATTTAAAATTATGACAGACCCTTTTGTAGGGACATTGACTTTTATCCGTGTCTATAGAGGTTCATTACAGTCAGGCTCACATGTTCACAATACAACCAAAGACAAAAAAGAGCGTATCGGTCGTATTATGAAAATGCATGCGATTAAGCGTGAAGAAGTCTCTGAGATTTATGCAGGTGAGATTGGCGCGGTTGTTGGACTGAAGTACTCAACAACAGGAGATACCCTTTGTGATAATACAGACCATGTGGTGCTTGAAAGAATGGATTTCCCTGAACCGGTTATCTCTGTTGCGGTTGAGCCAAAAACAAAAGCAGACCAAGAGAAAATGGGTATCGCTCTAGGTAAATTGGCTGCTGAAGATCCATCATTTAGAGTAAACACAGATGAAGAGACAGGTCAAACGATTATCTCAGGAATGGGCGAGCTTCACTTGGAAATCCTTGTAGACAGAATGAAAAGAGAGTTTAAAGTAGAAGCAGATGTGGGTGCACCACAAGTTTCATACAGAGAAACTATCAGAAAAGCGGTTAAAAAAGAGTACAAATACGCTAAACAATCAGGTGGACGCGGACAATTCGGCCATGTATACCTTGAAATCGAACCACAAGAAGCAGGTGCTGGGTATGAGTTTGTGGACGCAGTTAAAGGTGGGGTAATTCCAAAAGAGTTTATCCAACCGGTTAACAAAGGTATCCAAGAAGCGATGGCTAGAGGTATTCAAGCGGGCTACCCTGTAGAAGATATTAAAGTAACACTTTATGATGGTTCTTACCACGATGTCGACTCTTCTGAGATGGCATTTAAATTGGCTGGTTCTATGGGCTTTAGAGAGGGTTGTAGAGAAGCAAACCCTGTTATCCTGGAGCCTTTGATGAAAGTTGAAGTTGAAGTTCCTGAAGAGAGCATGG
This sequence comes from Sulfurovum sp., assembly GCA_020726105.1. GTDB lineage: Bacteria > Campylobacterota > Campylobacteria > Campylobacterales > Sulfurovaceae > Sulfurovum. Next base: position 23,299 of record DYTF01000023.1, read on the forward strand.
GTGATGTTATCGGTGATATCGCTAAAAGAAGAGGACAGGTTACAGGAATGGATGACAGAGCAGGAAACAAAATCGTTAATGCTTTCGTGCCACTTTCTGAAATGTTTGGTTACTCAACAGACTTGCGTTCAATGACACAAGGTCGTGCAACCTATGCGATGGAATTTGACCACTACGAAGAAGTTCCACAAAATGTTGCTAAAGAGATTATTGCAAAGAGAAACAGCTAATAGTTTCTCTCTGCTAACAGTCCACATGATTAAGAAGTATAACTATGCTTCTTAATCATTTCATTCCCCATTTTTCCCTTAAAATCACTTATGCAATAAAGGTATTTTGGCTCTTGCCCTAAGAGTACCCAGTTCATACTAATATGGTAATTCGTACAGAGAATCGCCAATGATTCATAGGGAAGCTTTTTGCGTCTTTTAATCACTGCATAGTATTGCGCATCGAGTTTAAGAAAATCAGCAATATCTTTATCGCGTATTTTTGTCTGTGTTTTGTGTGTTGCGAGAATCTCTTTAACCCTTAACATCACATCATCAAAATCTATCACGCACCTATCCTTAAAATTGGTTATAGGACATCATAATCAATTTTTGAAGGGTGGTTAAAATATATGTCAGATTGTAATATTTTAAAGCACGGAAGGGTGATATAGCGCTATGAGTTCTTCTTCTGTTAGTGGTTTGTTGACCCCAAAGCCTTGAATGTAGTTGATGCCAAGCTTGATGAGCTTGTTTTTTTGTGAAGTGTTGTCTACCCACTTGGCAACTGTCTGTATATTTAGTTCACGAAGCATCTTAAGCAAGGAATAAAGCATGGTATGGGTCGTATCATCGTCCAAATTGCTGCTGTAGTCTCTGTCAAACTGAACCATATCAAATTTAAAATGTTTTATATACTCCAAAGAAGCATTACTAGAACCAAAGTTATCAATACAGATACGCAATCCTTTCGCTCTGTAGCTTTTTAGTGTAGAAAGATACCCTCCAAGGTCGTGGTGGGTTTTGCGCTCATAGAGTTGAATAATAAGGCGTGAAGCATCGATGTGTGAATCTTCAAGATAGCTAAAAAGTTTTTCTTGAAATGTCCTGTCTCTTAGTGAAAAAGGTGAGAGGTTGAAGGTAAATGAGATGCCCTCATCTACAAAGGGTAAAAGATCAATAATATGTTTAATCAGTACCCAATCATACTCCCTGCCTAGTCCCAAACGGTTGACGATAGGCAAAAACACACGAGGAAGAATGTCATGAGTGGATTGTGATTTGAGTTTGACCGCTATTTCATAAGTATCAATTGTATTTTTTTGTACATTTAAGAGTGCCCTAAAAGACAAAGATAATTTTTGTTCTTT
>DYTF01000241.1 GCA_020726105.1 Sulfurovum sp.
TTCAAAAGGCTTTAAATGATTGCTTGGCAGTAAAAGAGGAGGTTAAGCCTGATGGAGTTTTAGGAGACAGGACGGTAAAAGCGTTAATTATGGCTAATCCTGAACAACTATTGCAAACAATGAAAGATACTAGACATAGCTTTTTTTTATCTATTATAAAAAGCAATAAGGAGCAAGAGCGGTTTATGAAAGGGTGGCTTAGAAGAACGCATGGTGTTGTGAAGTAATTTTATAGAGTCCTATGATGAAGTAGGGCTTTGTTAAGATTATTTAAAGGGGGTGGAGTGTTTAAGTTCGAAAAAAATCATTTGACGATGAGTGAGTTAGAAAATGAAAGTACAGAATGGCTGATAGATGGACTGTTGGTAGAGCAGACGGTGAATATGTTTTTTGCACCGCCAAAGCATGGTAAAACTTGGTTTTTGCTTGGAGTGGCTAAAGAATTGGCTAGAAGGGGAGTAAAAAAGATATTTTACTTTGATAGGGATAATCCAAAACGGCAAATAAAAGACCGTGGGGTTGGGGCTTTGATAAGTGATTTTAAAAACATAGTGTATCTCACTCGTAGCCACATGGGTAACGCTAAAGAGTTTATTGAGAGCGTTGAGCGAGAAGCGAAAGAGGAGTCTTATCGAGGATGTGTGTTTATCTTTGACTCAACTCGTGACTTTGTCGCTGATGCTTCTATTGATACTCAAGCTAAGATTTTCATGGAGACTATGAAGAATATCCGTGAGGCTGGAGGTACTGTGATACTTGCTCATCATGCTACAAAAAATGGCAAGGTTATGCACGGTTCTGCGGAGTTTATGAATGGTTGTGATAACATCTTTGAACTTAGGCAAAAAGAGAGAAGAGACGACAATCTTGATTTTACTCTAAAAGTTTTTATCGATAGAGACCCTATCGAGGGTGGAGAGTATAGCGTTGAGCTAAGTAGTTTAAATCTTACTCTATTGGGCGGTGATGAGGCTAATGGTGGGCTTTTTGGAGAAGATAGAGAACGAGTTA
>DYTF01000242.1 GCA_020726105.1 Sulfurovum sp.
AAAAAGACATCAACAACCAAAATTATAAAAATGCAATTGCCAATTTATCGGCACACCAATCAAAAAATTACGATATCGAAACTTTTTTGTTCAAATTTAATGAAATATATCCCGATTTTTTTATAAAACTACAAGAAACTTACTCGCAACTTACTGAAACAGAACTTAAAGTTTGCATATTAATTTCTGCCGGACTAAAATCTTCCGAAATCGGAAATTTGCTTAACGTTTCCGAAACTTCTATCGGAAAATATCGAAACAGAATACGAAAAAAACTCAACTTAGAAAACAATGCCGATATTGCCGCATACTTTTTTGAAAATCTTAACTACAAAAATAGCAACAATTTAGATACACTGTCAGAGTAATTGTCATACCTGAAAATTTGTATTCTGAACTCAAAACATCTTATTTTTACTGAAAAAAATATAGATGTCGGAATACAATCCATTTTTCAGCAAAATTTATGATTTGGTATTTTTTCCTTTTTTACACCCATTAAGGAAAAATGTAACCAAACAAGTTGCCGTTTCCAATCCCCAAAAAGTAATTGATATGTGTTGCGGAACAGGAAATCAAATAAAGTATTTGAGAAAATTGAAAATCCAAAATATAATTGGAATTGATATTTCTGACAATATGCTTGCAGTTGCTCAAAAAAATAAACTCGAAAAATATTGCCAAAAACAAGATGCAACAAACACAAGTTTTGAAAACGAATGTTTTGATATTGCTGTTCTTAATTTCATTTTACACGAAACTAAACCCGAAATTGCCGAAAAAATTACTGCCGAAGCCAAAAGAATTGTCAAAAAATCGGGTAAAATAATAATTACCGATTATGTTATCGACAAAAAAACAAATTTTATGGGAAAAGCCGGAGCTTTTTTCGTTGAATTTTTAATTGGCGGACAACATTATTCCAATTTCAAAACCTATATTAAAAACAATCTTTTAAAACAATATACATCTGACTTAAAAATAATTTCTGAACAGAAGTTTCTTTTTGG
>DYTF01000073.1:0-2643 GCA_020726105.1 Sulfurovum sp.
AGGGTGGGTTCTAACCCACCACTTCCAAGGTTGTTTTACAATAACTTACTTTTTCTCCCGATAAACCCACCCATACAAAATAGGTAAAATAATCAAGGTTAAAAGGGTAGAGGTGATTAGTCCTGTGATGACCACGATGGCTAAAGGTCGTTGTATTTCTGAACCTGGTCCTGTGGCGAAAAGTAGAGGTACCAAACCAAATGATGCAATAAGGGCAGTCATAAGAACAGGGCGTAGACGTTTTACCGAGCCTTCTATGACGGCTTCTTTAATCGCCACGCCTCTTTCTATAAGATAGTTAAAGTAGTTGACCATCACCACGCCGTTTAACATGGCAATTCCTAACAGGGCGATAAACCCAACCGATGCAGGAACCGAGAGGTATTCACCACTAAAGTAGAGTCCTGCAAAACCTCCTATGAGGGCTAATGGTACATTCATAAACACAATGGCGGCTTGTGAGAGTGAACCAAACGAGACAAAAAGAAGAAGAAAAACCAATGTAAGGGCAATGGGTACAATGAGTTGCAACCTACTCGCTGCGCGTTGTTGGTTTTCAAACTCTCCTCCGTAGCTTAGGTAATAACCTGCGGGAAGTTTTACACTTTGGGCTACTTTGGCTTTGACCTCATCTACAAATCCAACCAAGTCTCTGCCCTCGACATTGCTTTGTACAACGGTTTTTCGGTAGCCATTTTCATGTTCTATCTGTACAGCTCCACTGGTCTGTTTAAAGTTTATAAAGGTACTCAACGCCACACTCGTACCATTAGATAGAGGGAAATAGAGTGTGCTGATTTTATCAAGAGAGTTTTGAAGATTGCTTTGACCTTTGACGACCAAATCAACACGTCGCATTCCCTCTTGAATAATGCCTACCGAGGTTCCTGTAACCATGGTGTTTAAAAATTGGTTGATTTCATCTTGACTGATTCCATAATACCCCATTGCTTTTTGGTTGAAACTCAGTTCAAAATAGGCAACCCCTTCATTGGCTTTTTTATAGACATCAGAGCTTCCTTTGGTGGCTTCTAAGATGCTTTTTATCTCTTCGGCAATGATTTCAAGTTCTGCATGGTCGCTTCCAAAAATATCCACTGCCAAATCACCACGAGCCCCTGTTAACATCTCGGAGACACGCATCTCAATGGGTTGGGTAAATACACCTTCAATTCCCTTAATGCTCTCAATGACTTCTCGAATTTTTTCAACAACAAAGGCACGAGATGGTTCACGCCACTGCGACTCTGGCTTTAAAATAAAAAAGGTATCCGTATCATTTAAACTCATTGGGTCTAGACCCAACTCATCGGTTCCAGTTCGAGCAATAATGTTTTTAATTTCCGGAACCTCTTTAAGCAGTTTTTGTTGTATTTTTAGGTTCAGTTCCACACTTTCATCTAAAGAGATGGAGGGGAGGCTCTCTATCATCACAATGGTGGTTCCCTCATCCATGGTTGGCATAAAGGTCTTTCCTGTTTGGGAAGCCAAATAGAGTGAACCCATAAAGGCAACAATAACCACTCCCATTACAATTTTAGAAAAACGCATGGCAAGAAGTAGCGTAGGGCGATAGAGTTGAATCAGAAAATGCACCAGAAAAGACTCTTTGTCAGGGCGTTTACTTAAAATAAAAGAACTTAGTACAGGAATGAGTGTTAATGCCAAAATCAATGAAGAAAAAAGTGCAAAAACAATACTCAATGCCACAGGTGCAAAGAGTTTTCCCTCTAATCCTTGCAAGGTTAACAACGGCATAAAGACAATGATAATAATTAAAACCCCTGTCATAATAGAGGGAGCCATCTCAATGGAAGCATTACGAATAATGACCAATTTATGCTCATGATGTTTCTTCTCATTGCCCAATTCGGCGGTAATGTGTTCGACCATCACCACGGCAGAATCAACCAGCATTCCTATGGCAATGGCAAGTCCTCCAAGGCTCATAAGGTTGGCGGTTAGTCCAAAATACTGCATGGCTATAAAACTCATAAGCAGGGCAAAGGGTAAAATAAAGGCAACAGAAAAGGCAGAAGCCAAGTTACCAAGCATCAACAAAAGAATAATAAAAATAAGAATAATTGCTTCAAACAGTGCTGATTTTACCGTATCGGTTGCAAGGTTAACCAATTTGGTTCTATCATAAAATATATCAATGGTTGTCCCTTTAGGAAGCATGGGTTCAAGGGTTTTTAGCTCTTCTTTTACCCCATCCAATACTTTGGCAACATTGGCTCCTTTGAGTCCTAAAACCAAACCTTGTACGGCTTCGCCTTCGCCATTTTTGGTAACAAATCCTGCTCGGGAGATGTGTCCTATTTGTAAGGTTGCAACATCAGCCAAGGTGATAATTCGGCTCTCTTTTTTTCCAACAGGCAACAAGGATATCTCTTCTAGGTTGTTTAGTTTTCCTATACTTCGTACCAAAATAGATTCAACCCCTTGGGTAACACGACCTGCTCCTCCATTTTGATTGTTGGCTTGAAGGGTTTTAAAAATATCATCCAGTGTAATGCCCAATGTTCGCATGGTATCCAAGTTTGGTATAACCTCATAGGTTTTAACTTTTCCACCCAACGCATTAACCTCGGCTACGCCCGATATGGCACGAATTTTAGGGGCAATAATCCAATCTAAAAG
>DYTF01000073.1:2743-5952 GCA_020726105.1 Sulfurovum sp.
TTGGATTTGATAATCATCTTGACTTGTGTTGGTGAAATGTCAGGAAATGCATCGATGGGCAACTCTTTATACGCTTTAACCCCAAAGCCCAAAACAGTAAGGGCTAGGATAATAATAAACATTCTTTGCGAAAGTGCAAAGCTGATGAGGTTATTCATTCTTGCCCTCCATCAGACCTTTAAGAATGGCTATCGAGCTGATAGCAATAGGATGGTGCAAGGTGGGGGTATCTTCAATATAATAGAAGTTTGTCTCTTCACCTAAAATTCTAATGGGTGTTGCTTCGTATCCTTGGGCTGTTTGTAGAAAAACAATGTTGTGATTTTCATAATTAATGACCGATTTTTTAGCAACTTTTAGGGTATTTTGTATAAGGGTAATGGTTGCGGTATCGCGTAATCCTGAAAGAATATGGGAATTAACAGGCAATGAAAAGCGTAATTTTTGAGTTTGATTTTCCGCATTAATGGTTGGAGAATGTACCAACAATTCACTCTCAAAATTCTCTTGATTAAAGCCAATATTGACCTTTTCACCTTGTTTTAAACGCATCGCTTTTTGGGCTAAAATGTCTGATTCTAACCATAATGCTCCCTCTTTTTGAATGACAAACAGAGCATCACTTGGCAGGGTGCTTTTTCCGATACGAAGATTGAGTTCAAGCAGTTTTCCACTGACATCGGATTTTATAGGAATGGTTTGTGAAATTTTAAGTTTGTTAGAGAGTTCATTTATCATCTGCTCAGTTGCTCCATATCCTCGTAATAGGGCTTTTGATGCCGAGGCTTTGACCTTGTCGGCTTGAAATTCTGCATTGGCATCAATACACTCTTTTTTAGGAATAATCTCTTCACGACAAAGACGGTTTTTACGTTTTGCAATATGCCCATGATGTTCCATCTCAATTGCATCAGCAATAAATCGTTGTTGAATCTCTATCCAATCTTTCCCTGTTACTTCGGCTAAAAGTTGCCCTTTTTTGACGTTATCATAACTGGCAACATAGAGTTTTTTGACTTGTGCTTCAAAGGGTAAAGTAAGCGTATGCAAATTTTGTGGAGGGGTCATGACCTCTGCCATAAATTCACCCAAAGGTAGGGTTGTTGAAGGTTCAGGTATTTGGGTGGTTACTTGCCAATCTTTTGCTTGTTGGGGTGTCAGTAAAATGGGTGTTGCTTCTAAAATCATAATGTTCATTGTGACCCATAAAAGTGTGTTTTTCATTATTTGTCCTTGGTTTCGCTAATGGTGTAGAGTTGAAATAGGGTTGCGTAGTACCCTTTTTGTTGTTGCAATAACGCTTGTTGAAGTTGGCTCAATTTTTGTTGACTTAGCAGATACTCTATAACCGAACTCTCACCATAGTCGTAACTTTTTTTCATCAGAGGAAGTAAGCGTGTTGCGTAATGGTGAATGTTCTCTTCTTGAGCGGTGATGCTATAGAAGAGTTGACTTAAACGCTCATTTAATGCACGAACTTCAAACTTTTTATTGGCGATGTTTTGTTCATTTTCTAAATTTAAAGCAGAACCTTGATGCATTAATGCAACCCGTTCTTGTTCGGATTTATCGCTGGTGAAATTTAAAGGCACGGTGACACCCACGGTATAAATATCTTGTTCAAGCTCTTTGGCGTAGCCCATTGAAAGCTCTATTGATTCTATCTTTTTACTGTATCGTTGTAATCCAACTTGTGTACTACTGATGCGTTTCTCATGGGCTTGTTGGCTCAGTTGAAATGGCTCTTGTTCTAAATGAATATCTTGAACAATGGGATAAATGTCTTGACAAGAGAGCGAACGGGTGGTCTCTAATTGGGTTAATGAAAGCAGTTGTTTTTTTGAACTCTCTTCTTGTCGCATTAAATTTTCAAGCTCGGTTTTGAGTCTGTTTTTCTCTAATTCAAGTTGCAACATCTCGGTTTTGGCTATCTCATTGTATTGGTAGGCTTTTTCTTTTTTTTGATAGAGTTTGACAAACTTATTGTACATCTCTTGAAAATTATTCAAATAGGTTTTGTCCAAACACTGTTGATGATAGAGATTTTTTAAACGGTTATTAAAATGAATAAGGTTCTGCTCTTGTTCAATCAAATAGGCTTCATTGCCCAGTCTATTTTGTTCTTGTTCTAGGCTTTGTATATTGCCCAATTTAAGCTCTTTAGAAAAAGAGACTTCATATTGTTGACCCGATAAGTGTTTGCTGTTGGCTTGGGAGATGGCATTGTTTAGGCTCAAAGGTTTTGTGGTGGTTTGGGCTAAATTTTGGGCTTCAAGTGCCAATCCTTGCTCTTTTATTGATTCGGTTATCCATTTAGGTTGTTCGGCATTGTGCAACACATCCTCTAAAGTAACCACAGAAGCATGAAGTGATTGTAATAGGATAAGGGTCATTATTATACGTTTCATTTTAATACTCTTTTTTAGAAATAATTGAGCCATCAAGGGCATCAATTTTAATGGAACAATTTTCTGTTTTTATGGCATAAAAGAGTCTTTTTCCATGGCGTATCAGTTTGCTTTGTCGTACGTTACTCTTGCAACTTTGGGTTGCTATATGTTGAGCTTTTTCTGGTTTGAGTGTTGCCATTTTTGCCAACACACGTTTTTGTTGCAGTTGTGATAAGGTGCTGTGATGATATTGATACGTTGAAAAAACCTCATTGGGGTTTAATTCTTTGGCATGAAGTATCATGATAGGCACAAGGGCAAAAAGTAAATATCGCATAAGGTATCCTTTAATAAATTTTTAGTGTAAAGATAGGTAAAAAGGAGATTAGGCGATGGGTGGTTTAAAGGTACTTTGTTGAATAGAAGTGGGTAAAATAGTTGGAATAAAGAGAAGTTTAGACGTGATAACGTAAGGGAAATCCATGTTTATAAACGAAGAGAGAATGGCTGAAAAATGAAAAATTTCATGCAGTTCACTCATGTTTTTAAACGTATCATTGTGATGATTGGTAGCCGTAAGGTTTAGATTTGTAGTGCATTTTGTTTTTATCTCATGGGCAATGAATAGGTCGTGTGAGATATTCAGAAGCAGTGCAAAAAAGAGTACAATAAAAACAGATTTTGACTTTATTGTACCATGCATTTGACCGCTCCTTGTTTTTTTGCCATCTTAGCCAAATAATATTAACCAAGTATTAATTGTTTAAAAAAATTTTATAAATAAAGTTCTTTTAAAATCACAAACATGCTGTCAATGGA
>DYTF01000243.1 GCA_020726105.1 Sulfurovum sp.
GTGGTTCAGCTGGTCAAATATTAAGATATTCAAGTGCTGGAACAGCTGCTTGGGGAGCTGATGTTGATACAAACACATGGAGAGGAATTCAAGACAATTTAACTTCAGATAGTACAACTGATTCTTTAAGTGCAAAACAAGGTAAAGCACTAAAAACACTAGTTGATGGAAAAGCACCATTGGCTTCAGCTATCCCTACCGGTGTTATATGTATGTGGTCAGGTAGTACTACAACTATACCTACAGGGTGGTATTTATGTAATGGTGCAAATGGTACACCAAATCTTCAAGATAGATTTGTGATTGGTGCTGGAAGTGGATATGCAGTTGCTGTTACAGGTGGAAGCAAAGATGCTACTGCTATTTCACATACACATAGTTTTAGTGCTACTACATCTACCGGTGGTGCACATACTCACGGTATGTATACGTATAGTGATGGCTGCTCGGATGATTGGTGTGGTGTATATGGTTCTTATTATGCTTCCTCAGGTGGAAGGTTGTCATCCTCTGAAAAACATACTTCTTCTAATGGTTCTCATTCACATACACTAAGTGGTACTACAGGGAGTACAGGTTCAAGTGGTACAAATGCTAACTTGCCACCATACTATGCTTTAGCATATATAATGAAAGGATAAAAAAAATGAAGATATCAGATATAAAAACATTAACGATTGTTGGTAATAATATTATAATAAATGATAAGAATTTCGAAATAGAGTTAAGTCTTGAAGATGGGATAGATGCAGTTCAATATCATCGAGGATTTAAACTTCTTGAAGAACCAAAGATGGAAGAAGTTAGCTTTGATAAATATCAAGAATTTATTAACTTATGGGAACAAAAGAAAGAAAAAGAGATGCTTGATTTTGTAAAGAATCAATCTACCCAAGACCCTATAAGAGAAAAAATTAGAGAGTATAAGATATATTTAGAAGCTACAGATTTTAAAGTATTGCCTGACTATGATGAAGATGCAACAGAGGTTAAACTCAAAAGAA
>DYTF01000024.1:0-11713 GCA_020726105.1 Sulfurovum sp.
CCAAGAGTGTTGAAGAGATAAGAAAGTTTTCAATCCCCATATCCATCAAACGGCTAAGCGAAGAAGTCGCATCGTTGGTATGCAGGGTTGAAAGCAAAAGGTGCCCAGTGAGAGCAGAACGAAGTGCGATGTCTGCGGTTTCAGAGTCACGAATCTCTCCTACCATGATGATGTCAGGGTCTTGTCTCAAAATCGAACGCAAGCCAGCCGCAAAGGTGAGCCCTACTTTGGTATTGACCTGAATTTGGGAGATATTATCCGCATTGTACTCCACGGGGTCTTCTACGGTGATGATATTTTTATCGGGTGTTGCCACATGCTGCAAACAAGCATGAAGGGTGGTCGATTTTCCTGAACCCGTGGGCCCTGTGACTAAAATCATGCCATGCGCATGGTTGAGCAAGCGGTGAAGCTCTTTGCTAATCTCCTCAGCAAAACCCAAGGACTCCAAAGTAGGGATGTGTTCTGTTTGAGACAAGATACGCATAACGATTCGTTCACCATGGTATGTGGGTAGCACCGAAACCCTGACATCGATGCTTTTACCCGAAATAGAAAGTTGTGTTCGTCCATCTTGGGGGACTCTTTTTTCTGAAATATCCAAACTTGAGATAACTTTGATACGGTTAATCACCAAAGCCACGATGCTTCTTTCAAGATCAAGGTGTTTTTTGAGTGCGCCGTCTATACGCAGGCGTACTTCACCTTTTTTTTCACCGCTTTCGATGTGAATATCGCTCGCGCCTTTTTGGATCGCCTGAAAAAATAAAGAATTAACCAGTTTGATGACAGGTGCGGACTCTTCGCTTGAGAGCAAATCTTGTGAATTGCGAATAAATTCCAAAAGATCGGACTCGACCTCTATAAACTCACCCGAAGTGGTTGACATCTCTTCAAAATCAGTGCTAGTCTGTATCTCTAAAAATTTATTTTTAAGTCTGGTAAAACTCTCGGTATCCACTAAAACGACAGGGTAACCTAAGGGTAGTTTTGCCAAATAGTTGAGCGCATCAGCCAGCGTCTCTTGCTGTGCCACGCAACTCTTTTTTCCATCAATCATAGCAAAAAGTAAAGTGTGTTTGAGTGCTAGCTTATGATTAATCTCTTCTTCCCATAAAGGCTCGAGATTGACATCTTGAAGTTGAGGAAAATGCATCGACTCCACCTATTGTTTGATGGCTTGATTGATTCTAGCGCTAGCAGGTGAAGTACTAGCGGTAGCGGTAGGGTGATTTTTTCTTTCTTTGAGGTTTTTGAAGTAGAGCGCGTTATATTGCTCTTGTACCTCTTCAAGCTCTGAAAGCATATTTTTCAATTGCTGCAAATCACCACTTTTCCTTACGATATAAGGAGTGAGATAAATCACTACATTTTGCTCTCTGTTTACATCTGAGTGATGCGTAAAAAGCAACTCACCCAATACGGGAATATCTCCCAGCACGGGGACACTCGAAGTACCCTTGCCTCCTGATTTTTTAATCAAACCTCCCAAAATAATTATCTCTCCATTATTCACAACAACACTCGTCTTAACGGTTCTTTTAGTGGTGGTTGGTCTGTCTGCTAACTGTTCAGACGAAGGGTCAAGGTCTTCAAGCACTGTTTCAATCTCCATGGAGACTTTATTGTTGCTGCTAAGGCGTGGTTTTACCTTCAAAGTAAGCCCGATGTCTTCTCTGCTGTAATTATTTACAACCGGTGCTAGTCCTGTGGGGGCTTGTTGCGCCGCTGTCAAAATGGACATGGTTTGACCCACATAAATCTCTGCTTCTTTGTTGTTGGTACACAACACAGAAGGCTCACTCAAGAGATGCGCTGCACCATTTTGTTGTAAAAAATCAAGTTTTGCGCCCAATGCAAATATCTTGTCTGTATTGGCAAAAGTAAAAGCTGGGTCGGTTGTGGTGATGGCATTACCGTTATTGTCTAGCACTGTTGTTGTGTTATTTGAATTTAAAAACCCTAAAAGTGCTGGTGATATTTGCAAAGACTGTGCGCCTAAATTACCCGCAGCAGAAAAGAGCCCAGTGGAGGTAATCGAACCCCCTTCGATGCCGTATTTTAGTCCTATCTGCGCTGCTATGTTGGTATCGATCTCGACAATTCTTGCTTTGACATACACCTGCACTTTAGGAATATCTATTTTTTGGACTGTTTCTCTAATGTTTTTCATCTGCTCAGGTGTAGCAAGTACAACCAATGCATTGCGCTCTATGTCTGATACCACGAGTGCTTTGCTTGGTGGCTTGTCTCCTTTTGCAGGCGTTTTAACTTCCACATTGTTTAGCTGAGAAATCAATTTACTCATGATAATTTCCATCTCTTCAACATTGGAGTTTTTAAGATCAAGCACATACATTTTTTGTGTAACGCTGCTCTCTCCTCTGGTGTCTAGCTGCTTGATATAGCGAATCATGCGACTGTTGTTAGTGCTTTTACCCACAAGAATGATAGAGTTAGTCGATTCATCTTGAAATACATCCACTATCTCACTCTCAATAGTCTGTGGGAAAATCTTTTTAGACATATTTTGAACATTAGGGAACACATCTTTTACTGAAGAGTTTTTGAGCTTCACTACAACTGATTTTTTATCGCCCACCTTTTCAACTGCATGAATGACTTTTGCAATGGATCGTAAGGCATTTGGATTTGCCGTGATTGCTAGCAAATTGTTTTCCTTAAACGAAATAATCTTAGCATTTTTGTGCAACAAAGGTTGTATCTTCGCACGAAGAACTGCTGCATTGGTATTTTTAAGGGGGAACATGACCGTCTTCATCGTATCGCCTTCTATGGCGCTACTCACATCCAGCCCCTCTCCTGCAGCGTCGATGGACTTCACTACCTTATAGTACTCACCTTGATCGACCAGCGAAAGCCCCTTGCCACCCAAAATAGAGTTAGCCAAAGCAAACAATGAACTTTTTTTGACTGGTGTTGTGGAGACAAAATTGATAGTGCCCGTTGGTTCTTCTTCTATAAGAATGTTTTTTTGAGTGATTTTTGACACCATCTCGATAAAGTCTTTGACGCTGAGATTGCGAAAATTCACATCCACTGTCTCTTCCTCGGCATGCAGACCCATAGACGATACCAACAACAACACTAACACTATTTTAATTAACTTCATATTCTAACTCCACTTCTTCTTTACCTCTCTCTACGACTAAAGAGAGGTTATTGATATTGGTAATATTTTTATACACCCCAAAGGCGGCATTGTAGCTGTCTATCTTTTCTCCGTTAATGGATTTGATGACATCCCCTCTTCTTACACCCAGCTTTTCAAACTCTGAACCTTTTCGCACAAAGGAGACCCTAAAGCCCTGTAGCGCATTACCTTTTTTGACCTCAACGATACCGATATTTTTATAAATATCTTCTGTGTTTTTCGCATAATAATCAATGAGCGATTTATCCACAATCTTATGATCTCCCGCATCTATGACTTCCCCTTTTGGTTTGCTTGGTGCAGTATTTTGTGCTGGTGTGGCTGCATTGGGCGCGATAGAAGAATTGCCTTTTGTGGTAACTGCCAACGGCACCCTGTACTTCTTGCCTTCTTTGTGAAAGTTTGCAAAAGTGTTACCAGCACCCTTGAGTACAAATCCATTAATGCTCTCCTCTTTTGAAAGTACCTTGGTTTTTCCTTGGTACTCTACTGTGACAACGGTAGCATCCGAAGCATTGTAAATCGCTAAAAGCTTAATGTCCTTAATGCTTCCTGCTATATTTTCTATTTTCTGCTCGGGCGCAAGAGAAGAGGTTTCGTTTGAGCTAAATTTGACCCTATAGTACAAGGCTTTAGCGCCTTTTTGCTCTAAGTGATTTTGTCCGCTTGGACTAAGCCAGAGCATCTCTACCGTAAACCAAAGTGCTTTGATGACTAAAAGTACAACAAACCAGCGCCAGAGTGAGGGAAGATACGCTGTATTAAAAAGATGTTTCATAAACCCATCCTTTTTCAGTTTTCTTAAGTGGCGAACCAAACAGCGGTGATGCTTTGGACTCATTGAAATCAAGGTACACCTTACGCTCAAGAAGCGACACCTGACCTCTCATCGCCCCAAATGCGCCTTGTGCTTGAAGGCTCAGTTCAGTGGGCGCAACAACAGAGTGTGAAAGTGTTATCTGCTTAATCTCTTGGGGAACCATTTGCTTTAAAGAGTCGTCTATATGTAAATCTTTGAGCTCGATGTGTGTGTAAAACAACAAGGTAAAAACATCAAGCTCTTCGATACTTGCAATCTTGATGCCTTTAACAAAAACGCTTACCTTTTCTAAGTTCAGCCCAAACAGACTCTCGCTTATCTTCTCCTCGTTTAGCACAATATCTTGTTTTGCCAGTGCTTCTTCAGCTGTATAATACAACTCAAGTTTTGGCATAAAAGCAAGTACAGCGAACCACACGATTGCCACAACAAGTAAAAATTTTTTTACCATTTGCATTGAAACTCCACATCATAAAGTACATCTTTATTTTCAACGCTAAGCTTTTTAATCTCAACAGGAAGTGTCAATATTTTTGATACCACCTTATCAAGTTCTCTAGGTGTCAAGCCTTTATAGAGTGCTGTGACATTTTTGCTCTTACTGCTCCATTTGAGCTTGGAAGGCTGGGCGAGTGTCTGAAGTTTATTGACATGTTGTGCTGTCTTTTTGTCCGCCCATATTTTTTGCATGGCTATCACTTCTTTTAGCTCTTCTGAGGTTTTCGTGACATCTGACATCAGAGCCTTTTGTGAAGCAAGTTGGCTCTGCTTATACGCAAAAGCAAAAAGCATCAATACCACTGCGGTCAAAACAATCCATTCATTCTGATAGCGCTTCAATATCATAGCGCACCTTCTAATTTCAAATCATTACTACCCGTAAAGGCGGATGTCTTCAAATTGTGTTTTTGTGCCAAAGCTTTGATGCGGTTGGCTGTATTGGCATCTTTACATGAAAGACGGGCTTCAAATTGCTTCTCGTCACTTTTGAGCGAAACAAGCGTAACCCCTTTAAAAATCATCTCCGATACCGCTTTAATATACTCTCGTTTTTTGCGTTCACTGTCATCGATGGTTTTAAACTTACTCACAATACTCTGCCTAGCGTAACTGCTTTGCAAAGAGGGATTATCGGTCAGCAAGGCTTGCAAGTCCTCTTCTGCCTTACCGTCACCTCCATAGCGTAAGCCCTCCACAAAAAACATCGAAGCAAACAACAGAGACACTGAGGCAAAAAGTACGGCTTGCCTGAAAGAAAAAATGGATCCATGAGCACCCTGTATGGCCACGCCTTTTTTGGGCGTCATCTCTTTGCTTGCCTTAAGTAGTCTTGCCTCATCTCCCAGTGCTGACCTTGGTACAATGGTAACCACACCCTCTAATGCAATCAATGCCTCTGTAGCAGACAATGAAATGGGATTATACAAACTCTCTACGGCTTGTTGTGCAAAAAAAAGCTTAGAGACTTGCTCTAAAGCAACCCCATGACTCTCTAAGAACTGGACGATCATCTCTAAGTCATAGGCCAGAAATACCCACGCATCCGCTTCTTTATAAACCATATAGTCATACCGTACACTAGGCTCAAGTAAGCCGTCGAACAGCGAAGATGCGATGCGTTTTGCTTGGTAGGCATACTTGATGGGTAAAATCTCTTTTTTAAGTGTATAGAAGCGTGGCGTAAGCATCACACTGAACGGTTCTGTGCTAGTAGGGAGAACAACTTCTTTGTGCAGAAGAATAAGTTCTTTATTGTTGGCCGTAAAATTCAAAATGTTTTGCCTCTCCCCGAATATACTCAAATTTAAATCGGTACTGTTCTTTTGCATACTGATACAAAACAGAGCATTCTGTCTCATCCATAAATTCTGCATCTGCTAGCAGAGTTTGCCACTTTGCATAATCACCACCATTTTGCTCGACAAATTCTTTCAATGAAGGCTTACCAAGCTCAAAGGAACTTGCCCACTCACTCACCGCCGAAGCATCTATCTCAAACAAAAAAGCAATCAGTTCAGGCGAACTGTATGCAGCATCAATTTTATTTGCTTGGGGCAAAAAACTAAAGTACTTTTTCCACGGCACAAGACCCACATTTGCATCATCACTCTCAAACTGATACCGCAACAAAAGTGTCTCAAACTGCTCGTATGAGATAATACCTTTTTTTTGGTGAAGCCTTCTTGGTAAAACGGTTACCAAATTGTAACCGATAGACATCTCTTCTTGTAGTATTTCTATCAGTCTTGCTGGGTCTCGCAGCTCATACTCTTGGGCAATGAAATCAAAAAGTTTCAGGGCAAACTTATACTGCGTTTGCGCTTCTGTGTTCTCAGATAATCCGAGCCAATTGATGTTAGCACCCCTATTGATTGCCTTACATTCAAGCACCATGGAAAACTTCTCTTTTGTGTCTTGCAGAGGCAAGGGAGCACTGTAGAGAAAAGGGAAAAGGGTTTTTTTGTCTTGAATGCTGTTAAAAATCGTCACCATATCGGCATAATAAACATTGGCCTGAATGAGTGCTTTTGTGGAGGAAGATTCATTTTGAGCTTCTTTGTAGTATCCTAGAAGTACCGTACTCAAAGCAATCACCACTGCCAATACTGAGAGCGTAATCATAAGGGCAAAGCCTTGTCTTTTTTTTGAAAAAATACGCACTTGTTTGGTTTTATCCATCTAAAAGCTCTATTAAAGTAGAATGTGTGAAAATATTATACATAGTATACCAAAGCAAGCTAAAAAGGATACAAATGAAGCGCCATACAAATCTAAGAGCTGGTTTTTCACTCATTGAACTTCTGATTGTTATTGTCATTTTGGGAGGGCTTGTTGCTGTTGTTGCTCCAGGGCTCATAGACGCAGCAGATGGCGCAAAAAGAGATACCGTCTGTTTAAAGATGAACGACTTAAAAAAACGATTTGATATGTTCAGTCTCGACAACGGTACCTATCCTGACACTGAAGAAGGTTTTGAAGCACTACTAAGCAATCCAGATGCAGAAAAATACCCTAATTATCGTGAAAAGCCCTACCTAAAAGAGTCACCAAAAGACTCATGGAAAACACCTTTTGTCTACATCAAAAAAGGCTCTGATATCGAGATTATCTCTTTTGGCGCGGACAGAAAAGAGGGTGGAGAAGAGAACAATAAAGATATTTTGTTTAGTGGTTGCAACAAATAGGACTTTTCTTTAATGTATCGCTCTAGTATGAGACAAGGATTTTCTCTCATTGAGTTGCTTATCGTCATCTTTATTGTCTCTTTGGTCTACTTTTTAGGTTTTGATGGCTTTGAGATAGGAAAACCAAAACCTAAAGCCCTTACACCCCTTACGCTTAAATCCACTCTCGTCTCTTCTGATTTTTTTGCAGGGCAAGGTACTTTTATGTGCATCAACAAGTGTCAATCCTGCTACTTTAGAACCGATATATCTTCTGCCTTTGAATCTTACTCTGGTGCCCTAGATTTTGGTGAACTTGAAGTCTATGCCCTTGATGACCAAGACGCGCTCGTAGAGCTTGAGTATGGACATTATCAAGATGAAAAAATTTGTCTTCTTGTTGATTTTTATCCTAACGGAAGCTCTACTCAACTCATCATCAAAGACAAGAACACCAGCTATTTTCTGCCTGCTTTTTTTGGTGAGCCCATGGGCTTTGACTCGCCAGAACAAGCGAAAGACTTTTGGCTTAAAAACACAAAAAAAGTATCGGACAGTGGAGATTTCTATTGAAAGGTTTTCGTCCTGCTTTTACGATTATTGAGATTTTAATATCGGTGATTATCATCTCGTTTGCTATACTATTTGTGCTTAAAATCCACAGTGAAAATCATCAGCAAATCGTCTATATTTCGCAAAGAAACATCCTCTCTTTTCAAGACTCACTCTACCTTGACAAAGAAAATCTCAAGTATCATAAAGACCATAAAACTGCTTATGATATTTTACAAAAAACCTTCAAAATCACCGAGCAAGAAAGCAGAGAAATTCTCAAGCAAAACAGCAGGGACATTTTCACGCCCGAAGAGATTGAGATTTTGCCCCCTGACACAGGTAGCGGTCAACCTAACCCCAATGCGCTTATCAATGAAATGATGCTTAAGGGTACGCACTCTTCGATTTATACGCATTTTAGCCTAGAGCCTTTCTGATGAGGTCTGCGAAAAAGAGGCGGGAGACAAGATACAGTGAAACAAGCTATAATACCCCCAATAGACTTTAAGGATGCGACAATAGATGCTTTTTAAGTACAAAGGTTTTGACAAAACGGGGAAAAAAGTCAAAGGCACAGTGACTGCAAGCTCCATAGAAGAAGCAAGTCAAAAGCTCAAAAATAGTGGCATTTACCACGAAGGGCTTACCGCATCCAAAGAATTTTCACTCGAATCCCTCTCAAAGCGTCAAATGCCGACTGATTTGCTGAGTGTTTTTTCCAAAGAACTCTCTTCTTATCTGAAGTCTGGTATGACCATACTCACGGCGATTAAACTCCTTGAGAACCAACATGAAGGAGAGAAGCGATATGTCTCTTTTCTCAACTCCATTAAAACGATGATTGACGAGGGAAAATCACTCTTCAATGCCCTCAATGCCCAAAAAGTCTATACACTCCCAGACTTTTTTTTGCAAAGTCTTAATGTCGCAGGACAAAGCGGCAAGATGGTTGAAGTGCTTACCAATATGGGAAACTTTTTCTCCGCCCAAAACAAAATCAAAAAACAAGTCAAAGGTGCTATGGTCTACCCTACCATCATCTTCACGGTAGCCATTGGTATGACCTCTTTTTTGATTGCCTTTGTAGTGCCTAAGATAACTGAAATCTTTGAAGACACAGGGCAGGCTCTGCCCTCTATTACGCAGTTTGTTCTTGCTCTGAGTGATTTTTTAACTGCGCACTATATCGCCATCATTGTGAGTATCGTTTTGTTTATTGTTGCCTTTAAACTCTCTTATGCCAAACTAGATGGTTTTCATCGTTTCATAGATGCGCTCCTACTCAAAATGCCCGTTTTGGGCACACTCATACAAAATCATGAACTAGGAAGATTTTCCTACATACTCTCTTTGATGTTAAGCTCAGGTGTAGCGTATGCTCAGGCAGTGGGGCTTGCCAAGGCTACATTTAGCAACTACGGGCTTCGCGACCTCTTTGAAAAAGCTTCCATCAAAGTGCTTGAAGGCAACAAACTTTCAAACTCTTTACAAATGACAAAAGGGGTCAAGCTCAAACGCAACTTTATGCAGTCTTTAGCGCTGGGCGAAGAGTCCAGCGAGGTCGCTCAGATTTTAGACAACACATCTATTCTTTATGCTGAAGAAAATGAAGACAAACTCAAATTGCTCCTCAGTCTACTTGAGCCGTTTATGATGCTTTTTATCGGCACAGTGGTAGGCGTTATCGTCTCAGCGATGCTACTTCCTATCTTTACGATGACTCAGGGTCTTCAGTGATGCAAAAACAACGCTTTAGAACAGTAAAACAGAGCACATCCCAAAAAAAGACTACAGAGAAACCTCAAAAGACACGGTACGCAACAGCGGGCTTAAAAATCAAAGCATTTTTAACCGATGCCTTTATGTTGCTGATGCCCATCTTATACATTGTTTTTTATTTAGTAATGGACGGGCGCGAAGATTTTGCTGCACACAGAGTATTGGGCTGGATTTATATACTCACGCCTTTGGTATTGCTTCAAAGTACCTTTATGTATTTGAGCGGGCAAACACCTGGGTATCGTGCCTACAACATCACCCTCATTGATGCAAAGAGCCACAACACACCCTCTTTGGTTAAAATCGTACTGAGAAATGCTTTAGCACCCCTCTCTTTTGCCACCTTTTTTGGCTGGGTCATGATGTTTTTCCGCAAGGACAACAAAACACTCCATGACCTTCTCTCTGGCACAACTCTCGTGCAGATACACTGATGTCCATGTCGCGCAACACTACCCGTCCTCTGACCTTTTTCCTAGGAGCGTACTACTTTTTTTACTTTGCTTTAGTGGGGGTTTATGTTATTTTTATGCCTAAAATGTTACTAGAACTCTCTTACTCTACACTGCAAGTAGGTGTCATTTATGCGGCTGCACCGTTTATGCGTTTTTTGATTCCTTTTGTCTTTCGCTACTATGTTGCATTGACCGTTAGGGTGTATCATCTCTCTTTGGTTTTGACTTTCGTTTCCACACTTGTTTTGCTCGGTGTTATTGATGATTTTTGGCTCTACCTTGGCACAAATCTTCTTTTTGGTGCCGCAGTAGGTGTTTCACTGCCTTATGTAGAAACCATTGCTCTAGGAACACTATCAAAACACCATTATGGCAAGGTGCGTCTTTGGGGGTCATTGGGATTTATGGCGATTGCTTTATGGCTTGGCAAAGCACTTGAGGCACCACAAGAAGCACTCTATTACCTTAGTGCCATGGCGGCAATGACGCTCGTCTTTGGTGCCGTCTTAACGCGCTACGATACCACGCCACACACTAACGCAAAAGACGATGCTACTTTTTCACTGTTTAAATACTGGGCATTTTGGCTCTCTATCTTTTTGATGCAAGTAGGCTTTGGTGGCTTTTATAACTTCTTTACTATTTACGAGACAGCGCATGGTATCTCGCTAGAGATGACAAGTTGGATGTGGAGTTTTGGCGTAGCCTGTGAGATAGCGATGCTCTACTTTCAAGGACCGCTGCTACGGCGCAATCTACTTACGCTCTTACAGTTTGCCACCCTTGTTACTGCACTAAGATGGCTCATGCTTTATCTCTTTCCTGACTCCGTGGCACTCACTTTTGCTTCTCAGTCGCTGCATGCGGTTAGCTTTGCACTGTACCATACCGCGGCCATCACCTATGTTTTTTCTCTCTATACCCAAAAGAAACTAGCGCAACAGTTTTTTCTGGGTATCGCATTTGGTTTAGGGGGGTCGGTGGGTGCGGTACTCTCTGGGCAACTCTATGGTGAGTTTCTCTTTTTGTTTGAATCTCTCATCAGTCTGCTTGCTTTTATGGCTCTACTCTTACATCAAAAACGCAAAACGAGCATCACCCCATGAGCTACTCGATGCCAGCTGTACTCTTCGCGGGAGGCAAAAGCTCTCGTATGCAAACCGATAAAGCACTTTTACCCTTTGCGGACTACACCACACTCTCAGAGTATCAGTATGCAAAACTGAATACGCTCTTTGAAACCGTTTTCTTAGCTGCCAAATCTAACAAATTTTCCTTTCCCTGCCAGCTCATAGAAGACAGCTTACCGCAAAGCTCCCCTCTCGTAGCTCTCATCTCTGCTTTTGAGGCTCTTGGGGCAGAAGAAGTGTTTATTCTAAGTGTAGATGCACCTTTTGTAGGCGAAGAAGAGATAGAAAAAATCATTGCCCTAGCAAACCCTTTTTCTGATGTCATTATCGCACAAAGCCCTTCTGGCATACAACCGCTTTGTGGTCTATACCGAAAATCTATCCTCCCACTCGCCTATAAACATCTCAAAGAGGAAAACCATGCACTACAAGCACTACTGCGCGCAGCACACACGACATACATTCCTTTTGATGATGACTATCCCTTCGCTAACCTGAACACGCCACAAGAGTACGAAGAAGCACTTATGCGCCCTTAGCTGCAGTATCTAACATTTGAGACATCAGCTTTCGTGAAAAATAGACAAATTTTTCAAACAAATCACTATGGTATTTGTCTTTGTGGTAAATCATCA
>DYTF01000024.1:11813-24227 GCA_020726105.1 Sulfurovum sp.
TAGACAAATTTTTCAAACAAATCACTATGGTATTTGTCTTTGTGGTAAATCATCAAAAAGTCTCTCTTGCAACTAAACTCTTTGACAGGAACTTGAAACAATTTCTCTTCTTTAAGTTCACTTTCAACCGATATTTTTGAGATACAAGTTAAACATTCACCATTTCTCAAAATACTCTTAATCGATTCCGTATGTCCTAGTTCTAAAAAAATATGTAAATTTTCCACTTTTTCTTTCACATACTCCAAAAAAACTTCTCGTGTCCCTGAGCCTTCTTCTCTCAGTATCCATCTTTTTTGCGCGATTTCATCAATGCTACAACTCTTCACAAGACTTTTTTGTGCTGTAACCACCACCAATTCATCTACGCCTATCTTTTCTTTAATAATCTCAGAACCCGACACAAACCCTTCTACAAATCCAACATCAATACTGCCTTCCTTAATCATCGCAGCGATTTCTTTCGTGTTTCCTTCTTTAAGCGTAATCTTCACATTCGGAAAGGCACTCATGTAACTACAGATGATTGTGGGCATGAGATAATCAACAATGGTGGTACTCGCACCCACGCGTATCATCCCCTTATTTTCAGAGTTTTTGAACTCATACTCAATGTCTGCAAGCTTTTTAAAAATAGGGTCTATCTCTTTATGAAAAGCCCGTCCTATTTCATTCAGTATAAGTTTTTTATTGATGCGGTCAAAAACGGGTCTGCCCAGTATGGTTTCTAGTTCCTTAATAGACATGGAGATGGCAGACTGACTCAGCTTCATCTCTTTTGCTACATTGGTCAAGTGTCCATGTAGCACCACATTTAAAAATATTTCCATCTGTCTTAGGCTTATCTTCATTTTTATGCTCTATTTTAAATTTTTCACTCAATCCATTTGAATTATATCAAGATTATAGTACAATTATTAAAAAGCAATCAATCAAATTGAATAAAAGGATAAAAAATGCCATTTTCACCCCAACATCGTAAAGGCACACTGAGCGGTATCGCCTTTGTCGCCATTTTTGCAGCAGCAGCAACATTTGTTGCAGACATCAACGCTATCAAGTCACTGGGTCTCTCACCATTGGTTATTGGTATTGTATTGGGTATTTTTTATGCCAATACCTTACATAATAACACACCCAAAGCATGGCAAAGCGGTATCACCTTCTCGGGTAAAAAGATTTTGCGTTTTGCCATCGTCTTTTATGGTTTTAGAATCACCTTTCAAGAGATAGCCGAAGTGGGCATGGAAGGTTTTTTGGTCTCACTCATCATGCTTACTAGCACACTCATACTGGGTTCTTGGGCGGGCTACAAACTCTTTGGCATGGATAAAGACACTTCCATCCTTACCGCTTCAGGTGCGGCCGTTTGTGGTGCGGCAGCAGTTCTTGCCACTGAGCCTGTACTCAAATCAGAAGAATATAAAGCCGCCATTGCGGTCTCGATGGTTGTACTCTTTGGAACAGTTTCTATGTTTTTGTACCCCGTACTTTACACGACTATTTTTGAAAATGCTACAGGCTTTTTACACATGACCGCTAGAGAGTTCGGTATTTATGTCGGTGGGACTATCCATGAAGTCGCTCAAGTGGTAGCCGTCCCTGCCTCCATACCTAATGCTTCCAAAGAGATGGCGGATGCAGCCGTGATTGTTAAAATGACACGGGTGATTATGATTGCGCCAATGCTCATTGTCTTGGGTCTCTATCTTGGCTATATGGCAAAAAAAGAGGGTGGAGAAGCAAGTGGAAAGATGAAGCTAGTCATTCCTTGGTTTGCGGTTTACTTTATCTTGGTTGCTGGATTTAACTCTTTGCATCTTGTACCCCAAAACATCGTCGACATCATCAATGAAATCGATACCTTCTTGCTCACCATGGCGATGACTGCACTGGGCATGGGTACTGTTTTTGCCAAATTTAAAGGCTTAGGCTTAGCACCCATCTACACCGCTGCGGCGATGTTTGCATGGCTAGTAGTCGGTGGGTTTGTTATCACAAAACTCGTATGTGCCTAACACCCCACAAGCAGGTGCAAGTGCGTCTGCTTGGCTATCTTCTTCTATAGCTGAGTGCTTCTAAAATATCGCTTCTTTGTATCGTCGTGTGTGCATTAAGATCAGCGATGGTGCGTGCTGTTTTTTTGATTGACGCGATACTTCGGTGTGAAAGTGCAAATTTACTCACCGCGCTCTCAAGTACTCTTTTTGCCTCCTCTTCGAGTGCGCAAAAATGCTCTATCTCTTCTTCTCTTAGTTTACCGTTGAGTCTGGTTTGACCCCTTCTTTTTTGCGCTTTAAATGCCAAAAGTACCGCTTCATGCATCTGCGTTGAACTAACATCGGCTTTATCGTTCACGGAGACTTCTTGCATCACTACAAACAAATCAATACGATCCAAAAACGGATCAGAAAGTTTGTTCTGATAGCGTTTTATCTCCACTTCACTACAGCGACATGCTTTGACTTTGGAGAGCAGATTGCCGCAAGGGCAAGGGTTTTGTGCTGCCACGAACATAATGTCTGCTTCATATTCTATCTTGGCATTGACCCGTGCGATATGTACTTTTTTATCTTGAAGTGGTTCTCTGAGTGCTTCTAAAATGGTTTTAGAAAAGTGAGGAAGTTCATCAAAAAATAGGATGCCTTTGTGTGCCAGCGCCACTTCACCTATCTTGGCAGCCGATGAGCCACCTCCAAATATAGATGCAGAAGTTGCCGTATGATGTGGCGCGCGCAAAGGACGCAATGCGCAGAAGTCTGGTGTCACACCATCTAAAAATTGATGTTTGGCTATAGAGAGTATTTCCTCTTCATATAAGGGCGGTAAGATGTCTTTGAGCCGTTTGGCAATCATACTTTTGCCACACCCTGGATTGCCTTCCATCAAAAAGTTGTGCATCCCAGCAGCTGCTATGAGTGAGGCTCTTTTGGCTACAGTTTGCCCTTTTAGCTCTAAAAAATCACTCTCATATTTTCGCTCAAAATAATACGGCACATCCTCAAGCCTAAAACACTGCGCTTCATAGGAAAATGACTGTGTATTTGCCTCAAACGCTTTACTTTTAAGTATCTCTATGGCTTCACTCAGTGTCTCCACACAGATAAACTCAACGCCAGAGATATGGCTCAGATAGACAATGGACTCTTTAGGAACAATGGCTCTTTTGATGCATCCTTGTTCTTTGAGAGACAAGATAAGCGGAAACAGCATCGAACTTGCCTTCACTTTTCCATCAAGCCCTAATTCGCCAAAGACAAAAAGCCCTTCTTCTTCTATCGTTGTTTTATGTAAAGCAATGAGTAGTGCCAAAGAAAGGTCGAAATGTGTACCTGATTTTTTGAGGTCAGAGGGTGAAAGATTGATTGTTATCTTAAGAGGAGGAAAGACAAACTCGTTGGTAAGCAAGGCAGATTTGGTGCGCTCTTTTGATTCTTGGATGTCGCTTGAAGCCAGACCCACCACAGAAAAGCCTGGCAAGCCTTTAGTAAATGTTGCTTCAACCTCTATGACTCTCGCATTGACACCATCAAGCGTCGCACAGGTAAGGCGGTTGACAATGGCTTGTTTATTTTCTTTCTGCTTTGGCAGGTGCTGCGCTGTGGTTTTAGTCTCTGGTGGAAGTGTACCACTATGTGTTTGTGCATTCATGGGTGTATCATCACATAAGTACACTCAAAGGGGTTAAAATATGTCAAATTGTCATATTTTAACCCCCTATCGGCGTTTGGACTAAAAATGTGAGGGTGTAGGAGTGTTGATAAGATTGTAAAATTCACTACGGGTACGCTCATCACTTTTAAACAAGCCTCTAAGAGCAGAACTTACCGTCGTAGAGTTGATTTTCTGCACGCCTCTCATCTCCATGCACATGTGTCGCGCATGTACCACAACCGCGACACCCTTAGGCTGGATGGTCTCCAAAATAGCATCGGCTATCTGCTCTGTCATCTGTTCTTGTATCTGCAAGCGTCTGGCAAACACATCAACGATACGAGGGATTTTAGAAAGTCCTACCACTTTTCCATTGGGGATATACGCCACATGGACACGCCCGATGATGGGCAACATATGGTGTTCACACATAGAGTAAAACTCGATGTCACGCACCAACACCATCTCGTCATTACTTGTACTAAACAAAGCTTCACCCAGTATCTCCTTGGGGTTTAGTGCGTACCCTTCTGTGAGAAACTTGAGTGCCTTTACGACACGGTTAGGGGTTTTAAGCAAGCCCTCTCGCTTAGGGTCTTCTCCCAAAAGTTCAAGGACTTTTGTTACGGCTTCTTCAAATTCTACTTCTTTATTCATGCACTCACCTGATGGATAATTTGGATTTATTGTATCAAAAAATTCTTTTTGCTTTGTATCCATTAAAAAGGCATTGTAACAGAAAAAATGATGTCTCTGCCTTGAGAAAGTGCATAACCCTTATAGGTATCTAGGTATCCACGGTACGCTTTATCAAAAACATTGGTGGCTTTAATGCTTAGCTGAAGTTCTTTTCTAAAAAGCCTAGCCGTACTATTTACCCCCACATCAAACAAAACATACGAAGCGCTATTGGCTGTACCAAAAGGAGTAAAATTATACTGTGCAAATGGCTCATATCGTGAGGCTACGCTTTGCTCGTGATAGTAGGGCATATCCAATTCAAGCGTATTGTTTTTGAAAAAATCACTGTTGCCAAGGGCTTGTGTCATACCCAAAGAAAAATTGTCTGGAGGCAAATATCCTAATCTTGTATCGTTTTTAGTATCTCTTCCCCACAGAAGTTCTGCATTGGCTCTGAGTGTTGTCTTTTGACTCAAGATGTACGCGCCCTCCCACTCAAGTCCATAAATATGTGCATCCGTTTGCGCATGTTGCATCTCTACGAGTCCATTCACCATATTGCCCGTATTTTGGATGTAGATGTAGTCTTTTATGGTGTTAGAGTATGCCGTAAGGTTTGATTTTATCTTAGAGCCTAAATAGCGAAGCGAAAGGTCGATGTTCGTACTGGTCTCCTCTTTAAGATTTGGGTTACCTATCTGATACGCTTGCACGCCTCCGTGGATACCGCCTGCATAAAGCTCAAAAATACTCGGTGGTCTAAACCCTTGACTCACATTACTCGCAAGCGTAAATTGCTCGCTCAGTTGATAACTCGCTCCAATTGAACCACTTAGAGAAGAAAAATCTCTTGCGTTATTTGATGTATCAAAGATACCCTGAGTCACAAAATAGCCATTTGTGCCATCAAGTGGCGCATGTATCTCTTCTTTGTCATACCGTAGTCCTGCCTGCATGACCCATTTATCAAACTCGCCTTCTTCAAAAACAAATATCCCTCTGCCTTTTTCTAAAGCACTTGGAGAAAGTTTGCCTGCTATGAGATTTTGGTCTTTATTGTACCCATCAACCCCTATTTCACCCACAAATCCATACACATAAGGGTGTTTGAGTGTGATACGGGTACTCTCTCTTTGGGTATTAAGGTGAACATATCCTGGCGATGTGGTGCTGGCGGCTATTTTTTCATAAGTGCCTCCTGTTAAGGCTTTTCTATCATTTTCCAAATGCGCCACTTTGGCACTCACTTGCCATTCATCTGTAATGTTTTGCAAGAGAGTTAACACCGTTTCATTGTTACTAAGATTTTGTCCTGTTGGTACGGCAGAAAAAACAGGCGCAGGCGTATGTCCTAGATAATTTTGCAAAGCATTCCAGTAGGTATGCTCAAGGGAGACTTTTGTCTCTTCTGTCGTGTAACCAACCGCAGCCTTAACCGACTCAGTGTCAAAATCAGTATAAGGCAACTCACCCGCAAACAAAGGCAAATCATTACGCTCTCCTTTTTGCCATGTATCGCTTTCGCCTGTTCTAAAATTCTCTGCTTTTTTCTTAGAGACCGCGACATTTAGCCCCCATTTTCCATAAGCTGTTTTTGTTTTAAGCACCAAATCATTTTCCTTGTTGTTTGTATGGTACGCATAGCCTGCTTCACCTTCAAACTCCGCCTTGCCTTCTTCTGGCGTTAAAAATGTCGGTGAGAGAAGATTCACAACGCCACCCATGGCATTTGAGCCATAGAGTACACCTGCTGCACCCCTGATAACCTCAATGTCTTCGCTTAAAGAAGGGTCTATATTGGGGATGTGACGATTGCCATAGCCTTGAAAATCTTGCACCATGTCATTGGAAAGTATCTTGATGCGCTCTCCGCTGAGACCACGAATGACAACATTGCCTGCTTGTGGGCCTGTAGAAATCGTATTGACACCCGTGATGCTAGAGAGTGCTTTTCCAAGTGACCCCGTACCTGCAAGAGTAGGCTTGATTTTATCTGCCTGAAAAGGCAGCTGTTGCTGAGTTAGGTTTTCTTCCACTGATGCAGACACAGTGATTTGCTCAAGGAAAAAAGACTCATCGCCCTCTTGAGCTTGGCTTAAAGTGATGGCTACTAAAGCAGTGATTGGTGCAATGAAATGTTTCATAATGTCTCCCCTTGTTTTTTAAATACAAAGTCGCATTTGCAACTTTGTCGCAATAATATCAAGCAAAGTGTTAAAAAAATCTTAAAATCTTCTCGTCTACTTTTGAAATAGCAAGATTTTGGATTTGCGAAGTGCTAAAGTAATGTGTGTGTGTTTTGTCACTTTCATCATAAACATACACCTTGCACAGCAGTTTAAAATGCGTATACACATGTCTAACCTCGCCTAGATACTCAGCCGTACAAAGAGGGGCATCCACAGTTTCAAATCCCCACAAACCATGTAAAAACTTGCCTTTTCTTTGTGTAAGTGAAAGTGTGTCATCGTAGCGATACACCATGATGTACTGTTCACGGGTGGGTACAGTTTTTTTCTGTTTTTGAGGATAATATTCAGGTCTGTCTTTGCCTTTGCATATTTTAGAAAGTGGGCATACGCTGCATTTGGGGTTTTTGGGCAGACAGATGCCTGAACCGATGTCCATCATGGCTTGATTATACTCAAAAGGGTTTTTGACATCTAGTAAATCATACGCTTTATCCCATAACTCTTTAATTGTAGGGTTTTGCAATGCAAAAGTACGGCAGAGTATGCGTTTGACATTGGCTTCCATCACAGGTACGCTTTGATGAAATGCAAATGCAGCGATGGCATGGGCTGTATTTTTGCCGATACCAGGAAGTGTCATGAGTGTATCTATGTCGCTAGGGAGCTTAGTGACCATAGTAGCGGTTTTATGGAGGTTTTTTGCGCGTGTGTAGTAGCCCAAGCCTTGCCACGCCTTAAGCACCTCATCAAGCGATGCTTCGCCTAAGGTTTTTAAAGAGGGGAATTTTTCCAAAAAAGGGAAGTAGAAGCGCTCAAGAACCGTTTTGACTTGCGTTTGTTGCAACATCACTTCGGAGAGATAGATATGGTAGGCATCTTGCGTGTTTCTCCACGGGAGTTCATGTCTTCCGTTTGTTTTATACCAGTCTGCGATGTTCTGTGAGGATTTTTTGGACATAGAAAAGTATATCAGATGTTTCTTTTTTTCAGCGCATCCTATCTACTGCCCAAAAAGAAGCAAGGTGACACACAAAACTCTCAAATGAAAGTACACCAGTAGCCGACCATGTTGTTCATCCCGCCGAACCTCGCTCTGTGCGTCTGAGTCTTACTTATCGCTATTGACGCATGTTTTTAATCTTACAATATAATTAATAGTTAAACACATCTTAAAGTAACTTGCATTATCATTGGAAGTATTTATTAAATCAGGAGGAAAAACAGGATGAAACTTCACGCAATAGCATTGGTGGCAATGCTGTCAATAGGCATCTCGTATGCAGACAACAATAGCACGCTAACAGCAGAAATGCACGGCTCAAAAGGCAATGCCATGCCACAAATAGATGGGCTTATCGGCAAGATAGAGAAAGTCGGCTATTCCACAGTAGCGGCAAACAAAGATATTCAGGTGCACTACTACAATAAATTTAAAGAGAAAACGCTTGAGTCTATCTCTTTTTTTGGCATGATTAACAAAGAAGCACTCAGACCGCTTTTGTTGAATAACCCTGACTTTGGTGCTTATGCACCTTACAATTTTTTCGCATACAAAAAACTTGATGCAGCAGATGACAATAATACTTGGTATGGACATCTTGCGCCTGAGGCAATGTTAGATATTATCGGCGAAAAAGATGCTGGTTCAAGAAAAGCATTTACCGAAATGGTTGGCTCGTTTGACGGACTCATGCTCAAAGAAATGAAGCCTACACTCTCACACAAATATGAGCATGCAAAACCTTGGCCGACACAAGGCTTAACGAAATTGGTTAAAAAATTTGAAAAACCTGAAGACTTAGAAACTTTTGTAGAAGATTTTGTAGTAGACCACGACGGGCGTTTTTCTAAACATAACTTTATTATTGCAGGCTTTATCGATTTCAAATTTGAGTATGGCGATATGGAATTAGAATTTGACAAATACGATGCGTATTGGGTTTCACTCTTGTGCCATTTTGAATTTTCAAACTCTATCTTTAACAGAGGTGTGCCTGAAGCAGGTATGTTTGCGCCTTGTTCTGTTTACTTCTACATCCCTAAAGGAAAAAATGAGCTTCATGTTGGATACGCAAGCGTAAACAACTGGATTCGTGGATTGAATTTTGAAGATGCTAAGCGTGTCGAGTACATGAAAGCGATTGATGCAGAGGTAGTAGAGACATTCAAAGAGATGGGGTTTGAAGTTGAAACCCTTGGTAAAGACTAAGCACAAAAACATAAAAGGAAAAAAATGAAAATGACTAAAATAACATGGGCATTGCTACTTGCAGGCTTAACAGTTTGCGCAAGCGCAGCGGGAACAAAACTTGATATCAGTGCACCTGCACCAAAAGTACTAAGCACTTACTATAGTGCAAAAGCACAAAGTGCAGACAAAGTAAAAGCTGCTTTAAAAGCAAATGGTTTCACTATTTTGGCAGTTACTGCTCCAGTTAAAGGCGCGACAGTTATCACTGTTACCAACAAAGAGCTCACAAGTACAAACAGCTGGCTAGCGGCACTTAATGTATTGGTCGATAGCAATGAAGTGCGTATCCAAAGTCCACTCTATTTTGGTACAGCATATCTTGGAAGCACTGCAAAGTATGGCAACTTTGCCACTACACTCAAATCATTTCAGGCAGCATTGGGCGACTTAAGCACAGTTAAAGATGAGTTTGCAGCAGCAAAACTTCCAAGATACCAATTCATGTTAGGCATGGCGCATGTCGATGATACCATTGAGGTTTCTGATGCCGCAGATGTATCAAAACTTGACAAAAAGTATGTAGCCTATACACTTAAACTTCCAAATGGCTCAACGCTTGTTGGTCACAATCTTATTGGAAGAACTAACAAATTTCTTCTTAAAATTGACGCGGTACAGAATGCACAAATTTTGCCTTATAAAAGTATGATTACAAACGGTAAAGCGGAAATACTTGACCCTAAATATTATTTGGCGGTTTCTTTGCCTCTTTTGAGTATGGGTGATTTTATGCACATCTCTTCCGCACCAGGTGAGATAGAAAAAGATATCACACGAGCGTATAAATAATTTACAGTTTTACTCGCTGTCTTGCCTGTGGCAGGACAGCCGATTTACCCCCGCTCTCCTTCTTGAACTACCACACTTAGTCGAACTTCAACATTATTTAGCTAAAATCACACAATTATACTTAAAGGATTGTAGTGAAAGTTACAGTAAATAAAATCGATGACGCAAATGTGCTTGTAAGTGGCACCATAGACAACAACAGCCTTGAGGCAACAATCAACAAGATGGCCGCCAAAGCAGGCAAAGAGATAAAAGTTGACGGATTTAGAAAAGGCAAAGTACCTGCTCATGTAGTCAAAAAACTCCACGGCGACAAACTGGCTGGGGATGCTGAAGGTGAAGCCCTTAAAGAGCTAATTGATGCAGGGATTAAAGAAGCTGGGATTGCGCCTTCTGATATTTTGGGACAGCCTTCTTTCAAAAAATACGACAAAAAAGAGACAGGTATTGAAGTGGAAGTGGAAGTTTCTACCAGACCCATCATCGTAACAGAGGGGCACATGGATGTGCTTCCTTCTTTTGAAAAACCGATTGCTACAGAAAAAGCCATCGAAGAAAGACTAACAGAAATAGCAGCACAGCAATCACCCTATGAGACAATCAAAAGAAAACGCGCTGTAAAAGATGCTGATATGACAGTGATTGATTTTGAAGGCTTTGTTGATGGTGTAGCATTTGAAGGCGGAAAAGCGGAAAAATTTAACCTCAAAATCGGTTCAGGGCAGTTTATCCCTGGATTTGAAGAACAGCTTATCGGGATGAAATATGAAGAGGAAAAAACCATCACAGTCACATTCCCTGAACAATATGCTTCAAAAGACCTTGCGGGTAAAGTAGCCGACTTTAAAGTGACTTTGCATGAGATACAAGAGCAAGTACCTGCTGAACTCAATGATGACTTGGCAAAAAAACTGCTTCAAGGTGAAGAGAACGCAACGCTCGAAATGCTCAAAGAGAAAGTCAAAACACAAATCGAATCAGCAGAACTCTCCAAAATCTACAATGAAGACCTCAAGCCAAAACTCGTTGAAGCCTTGGTAGAAAAATTTGATTTTGCCTTGCCAAACAACATCGTTGAGCAAGAGATTGATGCAAAAATCAATGCAAGAGCGAGAGAGATGAGCGAAGAAGAGCTTGCCACATACAAAGACAACGCTGAGAAAATCGATGCGCTCCGTGCTGAAGTAAGAGCTGATGCTATCGCTTCAGTCAAAGCAACATTTATCGTGGATGCTTTAGCGAAAAAAGAAGAAATTAATGTGAACGACCAAGAAGTTTCGCAAGCGATTTACTATGAAGCAATGATGAGCGGACAAGACCCACAACAAGTCATCAAATACTACCAAGACAACAATCTTTTACCTGCGGTGAAAATGGGTATGATTGAAGACAAGCTTTTTGGCAAAATGTTAGGACTTGACGCATAAGTGCATATTCAAGTTGATATGATAAGCTATTTTACTAACTATTAAACAAAGGGTTCAGATGAGTTATATTCCATATGTTGTAGAGCAAACAGGCAGAGGAGAGAGATCATACGATATCTATTCACGCCTCCTAAAAGACCGTATCATCATGCTAAGCGGAGAGGTTAACGACCAAGTGGCTTCTTCTATCGTGGCACAGCTACTTTTTCTTGAAGCACAAGACCCCGATAAAGACATTTACTTTTACATCAACTCCCCTGGTGGCGTGGTAACCGCAGGACTTTCAATGTTTGATACGATGAATTACATCAAACCAGACATTGTGACCATTTGCATCGGGCAGGCAGCCTCTATGGGTGCATTTTTACTCGCTTCAGGCACAAAAGGCAAAAGATACGCGCTTCCTAATGCACGCATCATGATTCACCAACCCTCAGGTGGGGCACAGGGACAGTCCACAGACATCCAGATACAAGCACAAGAGATACAAAGACTTAAAGACACACTCAATGCCATCTTGGCAGAAAAAACAGGCAAAACAGCCAAACAGGTAGAAAAAGACACCGAACGGGACAACTTTATGTCTTCAGCTGAAGCGATGAAATACGGACTCATAGACAAAGTGCTCACCAAGAGTCTAAACTAAGGTTTTTGATGGTCAGAGAAATCGTTGTTTACCCAGATAAAAGACTAAAACTCATCTCCAAAGAAGTTGTCTCTTTTGATGGTGCATTGCATGACTTATTGGATGATATGTATGACACGATGCGTGCACGCAATGGGGTAGGTCTTGCGGCGATTCAGGTCGGTTTTGATGTCAGAGCTTTGATTATCAACATTCCGCTTGAAGCTGCGGATGGCGAGCACGACCAACCCAAAGACAATACTTTGGAGATGATAAACCCCGTCATCCTTGAAAAGGACGGCAGTGAAGTGTTTCAAGAAGGCTGTCTTTCTGTGCCTGGCGTCTATGAAGAGGTGGAGCGGGCCAAACATGTCAAGGTAGAGTACTATGACAGAGACGGTAAACACCATACTCTAGAAGATGATGATTTTCTTGCCATCGCCATACAGCATGAGACAGACCATCTCGATGGTAAAGTCTTCATCGAAAAACTTTCCTACATCAAAAGAAAAAAATTTGAAAAAGAGTGGAGAAGAAGAGCTAAAGAGGCATAATTTCCATATCTTAAATAGCCTCATTCCTTTCTTTGCTACATAAATCCCCCATCTTTTCAACTCATAACATTTTCGTAATCATTTTGAAATAGTTTTGTTATGCATTTTATCTATACTTATTAACCTAAAAATTTAAGGATAGATGATGAAAAAGTATATAAGTATCGTTGGAAGTATGGCATTGGTTTTTGCCATGTCAGGATGTGGTGGTAGCTCAAATGGTATTGACGGCACAAATGGT
>DYTF01000074.1 GCA_020726105.1 Sulfurovum sp.
TTCATCAGTTTGGTTCAAACAATGGACGCATCAAAGCACGACCATTTTTACCACTTGATGAAGCAGATATTCATCCTAAGGCAAAAAGTGAGATTATAGGGATGATTGAGGAGTATTTTACGAGTAGTTGGTAAAAGTGCTTAATTTTCTACCACAAGCTAAATGCCTATTTTATGGCATTTATTCAGGGTTGTGGTCGCTGTGGTCGCTGTGGTCGACCTTTTGTTTTTTGTGGGTCGATATAATTTTTCTTATAAGTTTGGTTGAGACATTAAACCTGACACCCAATATCAAATATTTGTTTTTTTCAGACAAATGTTCTGCTAATTTTTCATACTCTTTTATAATGATTCTTTGCCTAACTGCACCTCTAAAAGAGGGAAACTGTATGGATACACCACCCCACTTTTGCAACACTTCATCAGTGTCAAGTGTTTTTATATCTTCTACTAATCCCAGTAAGAATTCATCCATAAATATCCTTTAGTTTTTGTATTATAATATTGGCTTGTCTTTTGTTTAGCGTATTTATACTTATGTGATTTTCACCTATAATCGCATTTGTAAACTTCATAAGTTCAATATTGCCACCACTCCAAAGACTTAAAATCTCACTTTTTTGCTGCTCATCGATTAGAAGCAAAAAAGACACATCATCTATGCGATAGTGCATAAAATCAGATATGCTCTCAATTGCTTCTATCTCAAAACTCATCAAATCATTAGTGCAAAAAAAAGCCATCAACTTATCTTTACACTTAAACTCTTTTCTAAAGCGTCTTGATAGATAGATGCCTTTTATTATTGTTTTTTTGTATCTATCCATCACTCTATCACCCTGAAAACTTTCTGATTTCTAACAGTTTTGATTATCCAAAACTTATTGGTGAACCTCTCAAGTAGCTTAAAAGAGCCTTTGTCATCTCTTCTTCTGCCTATTGCTGCAAGTAGATTACTTTTATTGATTCCATCTTCATTCTCTTTTAAAACATCAATTATAGACTGAACAAAAAGTATCTCTTCCTCACTCATCCCGCCAAATTCACCTCTATCTAGCTCTAACTCAAGTGTCTTTGTGTTTATCTTGCAAGTTATATCCATAGCCTTACCTCTTGCATGGGTTGCGTTAAGCGAGTAGCTTAGGGTGTTGTTCTCTTTTTTTAACTGTTTAAGTTCATAAACAGTATCAGGAGAATTTATAAATACAGCATCACCACTAATGGTTGAACCACTTTTAGTAGCATGATGAAGTATGATTACAGTTCCTCCAGCGTCTCGTATATCTTTTGCGTAATTCATAAACTCTTCAGCTTGAGCGGTAGCGTACATATTTACAAAGTCTTTTGTAGTGTCAAGGAAAAATATATAATTTTCATAAGCCCTAGCTCCAGCACCTTGAGCGATTCTTTTGAGTTGCCCAAGCGGTGTTGTTTTGAGCTTTGATTTTACGATATATTTTATTTTGGGTAGTTGTGCAAAAGATTCATTTATTCCTCTCTCTTTCAGCTCCTCGATAGGATTGTCCATATCAAAGTAAAATACCTCTTTTACATCTTTGTGTTTACTTATAACCTTTGCTATGCCATAACTAAGCCATGTTTTCCCTTGTTTAGGAGCAGAATAGATAAGGGTTATGGCATTAGAATATATAAAGTTTTCAATATATACAAGCCTCTTTTTTGACACAAAATCCTCTGTTGTTAAAACTATTCCATCTTCCCAATCAAACACTGCTACTCCTTATTTTTTGTCGTATTCTCTCAAATGCCTCTTTTATGGCATTATCATTGGCTACTATCTCAAAATCACCTTTGGCTCTATCAGGCTCTTTTGTTGGCTCTTCTTTACGCTCTAGGTGCTTTTGTATTACTTTTGCTTTTATGTCCGTAAAATAGAGATGCTCTTTCATCTTGTGTTCTTTGTACAGCGGGATGATTTTTTGCTTAAAGTCTACAAGTTTGCCCATAAACTCGGAGGCAATCGCATTGTGCGAAAAATAAAAGACCAAACTCTTTTGCTCCAAAGCACCGTACAGAAGAAACTTTTTAAAACGCTCTTCCATAACCGCACTTAGTTTTTGTATAAGCTGTTGCTGCTTAAATTTGGGGGAATCAAAGACGGTTACACGTAAAGCCTCATCGGCTTTTGTTAGATATGCGTTTGGTATCATACGCTCTTCCTTTTCAATAAATTTAATAAGGCTTACCATGGTGTAAGCCCTATAAATCTACTTATCTTTTAGCTCTTCTACTGCTATAATTAGAGTAAAAATTGCAAACGCCAATCCAAGTCCAATCAACATTAAATCCAACATACTACACCTCAAAATTTCTAAGAAGCATGGCGTTATGATTGGCTCGTTTTGGCACCTGTTTTGCGTATCGGCTGTTTAGTAGCTCGGCACTAGCTCCCATGTAATTGTCATTTTCTATGTGGCTTAGCATTCTTTTGAACTTTAGGAGTCCAGCAATGCCAAGGTTAAATGCCATATCAAGAAGTACCATTCGCACTTTATGGCTTTTTGTCATCCACCAAGGCACATACACATTCAGCCTTCCTATCAAAAACTGTACATCATCATTGAAAATCATCTCTATAGCGTCTTTTGTGATTGGTGTGGTATCTAGGTTGTGTCCTACGCCAATGGTTGCAAATCCATTTTCGCATCTGTACATTTTTGCCCTAATTCCTTCGTTTTTTACAATCAAATCTTTTGCGTCTTCTAGCCATTTTTCCATTACTTTACCCCTATTCTCGAAAAGTCCATATCAAGTAGGTAGTATCTATTATCACCACCTCTCTCGTAAAATCGAACCGATGTTTTACTCATCACTACTCTCAAAGAATCATCAATTATTTTCATGGCTTCATTCCACAAAGGTTCTTGAGTCTCTATTTTTTTCAATTTCAGAACCTCCCTAACGTTAAGATTTCCTTCTTCGTTTACTCTAAATGCATTGGTTACTAAATTTTTTAGAAAAGCAGAAGCACCCTCTAGTTCTTTTAGTAAAAATTCATCAATCTTTTCTTTTGCCATCATTACTTTGTGGTCAAGCTCCAGTTTAGATGGATTCGTAATGGTGATTTTTATCTTTCCATCAAAGGAGCGTAATGCATAGTTTCCTTTTTTTGTTCGAGACATTAAGTTGACTTTATATCTTTCTCTACAAAGCTCAATAAAAGCATCAATATCTCCAAATACCTCATGCTTAAATTTCTCGTTCTCATCTCTGATTTTTTTTGCTTTTTCGATAAGTTCGTAGACCAACTCATGTTCAAGTTTATCAGTATCTCTAATATTTCCGACATGAACCAAATTTCCCTGTGGGTCAACCCATAGCTCTTCATTGCTTTGCATATCTATCCTTTTTATTTTTTTGTAAGTGTTGAACACTCCATAGAGCCTACTATTTACAGTAGGCTCTAGCAATGTTATGCATCTTGCAGGGCTTCAAACTGTAGTTGGTTTGTAAGCTCTATGAGTTCTTTCCAGGTAATATGGTGTTCTACAAACGCCCAAATGAGTTGTACTTTTTTTACTCTGTAATCTGTTTTCATTCTATGCCTCCTAGCATTCGTTTTGTGTAGCGGTTTTTGCTCGGTTTTGTTTTGTTGCTTTCGCCCTTTTATTAGCTCTTCATAGAGCAGGTCTGTGTTACATACTCGGTGTAGTCCATGTCCTCTTGGAACTTCTCTACTTCATCTACATCATCTGTATGCAGATGTCTTTCAACGCCATTGAGCCATCCTCTAATTACTAACATTTCTTCTCCTTTTATTTATGTATAAAACACAATGTATCGTGCAACGCTGTATGGGGTTAGGTCGGGTAGTTTTTGGGTATCAAGCACTTTTCTAAGCTCACTGCCCGATGCCATGCCCATCTGTTCTACGGCATCTTTGTTGCCAAGCCCATTTGGGTAACGTTTGGCAATGTATGCTGCTATTTTTTCTATTCTTTCATGCAAGAGGGGTGTGTAGTGTTCTTTGTTTTGCTTGTTTAGAGCATAGGAAATGCTTTTTACTTTTATACCAAGAGCCTCGCTTATCTCTTTGTGTGTGGCTCCGTTGGTATCCATCGCAATTACTGCCAATCTATCTTGTGTGTCTAGTTGTTTGAAGCTTTTTATTTCCATTTGTTCTCCTTTTTTACCATGGGGGCAACCAAGCCAATATCATCGACAAGCACAAACTGCTGATGCAGAAATCTCTCTTTGTTTAGTTCTCGAATGTATTTTGCATCAAGAAGCCCTTTTATATAAGCTCTTAATGCAGGAGTCTTGACCTCAAAAACCTTTACAAGGTCATGAATCTCAAATACCCTATTGCGTCTCATATACTCCCAAATCTTTTGCCTTTTGCCTGTTCGTCTTTTATTTGGCTCCATATTCAACTCCACTCATCTTAAAACCCCTAAGGTCTATGGATTCCATGTCATTTTGTTCACAAAAACTCTCAATTCGAAGAATAAGCACTTGTATCTTTCTTAAATTTGGATACTTTTCTGCGAAATACTCTACTAAATCATTTTCTATCTTTACATCACTTAGCTCACAAAATTTTTTTATGTCATCCAATGGTATATTTTTAAAAACCACAGTTTCAGCAACCCTACTGTGATAATGCTCACGGAGTTTTAGTCTATTCTCAAAATTCGCCATCCCTACGAATAAAAATGGTGTAAAGGCTTCATCGTGAATGTCCCTAAATGCTTCAAGCACAGCAAACTTATCACCAAACAATTTATCCGCCTCATCGATGATTATCATTTTAGGCTCACTAAGTAGGCTGGTCTGGATTAGCTTAAACATATTGTCAGAACTTCTAACCCGAATCAATCCTAACGCATCACACAATGCACCGTATGCTGTAGAGACACTCCATGTTTCTCTTGCTCGAAGCAACACTGCTTTATGCTTATACACTATCCGTTCGAGTGAAAATGTTTTACCCAGTCCAAAATTTCCATACGCCAAGCCAATTTTTGCATTAGCACCTTTTGGTATTTCCGTCAATTTTTCAGCCAATTCATTCATTGCCTTAAAATTCTCAGTTTCCACAAACTCTATCATATTCATTACGCTCTCCTCTTATGCTCGTTTTGAGCCATTTCCCAAATTGTTGGGTATTTTTCAGCTAAGATATTTGTCTTGCTATCCACCATATTGTTTTCCAAATCCCACAAGAACCTATCATAAAACTTTTTGAAGATAGGACGACCATTGAGTGTAACCTTAGCTTCTACGCT
>DYTF01000025.1:0-1951 GCA_020726105.1 Sulfurovum sp.
TACGAAGTGGCTTGTTTTGCTAGACGGAGGTAGGCCTTGAGGAGTTTGTCGGGTTTGTTGTCAAGGTGCAAGACCATGCCAGATTCTTGCAAATCTTTGTTCACAAAGTCAGCAAAGGCATCTTCAAGCTTAATCTCGTAACGGTTTCCGCTGATGGTGAGTCCTACATTTTTCATTCAAATTCCTTGTATTAGAGTGTAAATTTGGAAGGGTTTAGGAGAGTAAACTCTCTACTTGTGCGATGATTTTTTCTATCTCTGCGTCTTTTTCTTCAAGCTCTTTTTTAAGCATCTCAAGCTGTTGATGCTCTTCGTTCCGAGAGATAGCAGTACTACTCAGTGCTGTTTTGAGTTGTGCATTTTCACTTTTGAGTGCTTCATGCTCTACTCTCCACTGCTCTATCTTCTCTTGTAGTTTTTGCAATGCTGACATCTCTTTCGCTCCGTAATAGTTAATTGTATTTGATTTGATATAATAGCGAAAGAATTAGGACTTAGGAATTAGGAATTAGGAATTTTATGGAAAAAGACAATATTTTACATGCAAAAAGTTACGCATTTGCCATTAGGATTGTTAATTTATCTCAATATCTTAATAATGAAAAAAAAGAATATATCTTAAGTAAACAAATTTTGCGTTCAGGTACTGCCATCGGTGCGTTGGTAAGTGAATCAAAATTTGCTCAGTCACGCGCTGATTTTATGAATAAATTGATGATATCACTCAAAGAAGCCAACGAAACACACTGTTGGATCAATCTATTGTTTGATACGCATTTTATATCAAAAGAAATGCATCAAAGTTTATTTGCAGACATAGATGAACTCATCAGTCTGCTTGTATCCATCACAAAAACCATCAAAGATAAAGGCATTACAAAGTAATGCAAACCACAATTCCTCATTCCTCATTCCTCATTCCTAGGTTCAAAAGGGTTAATTTTGCCTAAATTTACCGTAAACAGCCCATACCAGCCTGCGGGCGACCAAGCTGCTGCCATAGAGACGCTCAGTCGTTCCATCATCGCTGGCAATCAGTACCAAACGCTTTTAGGCGTGACAGGCTCTGGCAAAACCTACACCATGGCAAAGGTCATCGAAAAAACAGGCAGACCGACGCTCATCATGACACACAACAAAACTTTAGCCGCACAACTCTACTCTGAGTTTAAAAGTTTTTTTCCAAACAACCATGTTGAGTATTTCATCAGCTACTATGACTACTATCAACCTGAAGCCTACTTGCCTAGACAAGACCTCTTCATAGAAAAAGACAGCTCCATCAACCAAGAACTAGAACGCTTGCGTCTAAGCACAACGGCAAATCTCCTTTCACACGAAGATGTCATCGTCATCGCTTCTGTCTCTGCCAACTACGGACTAGGAAGCCCCGATGAATACCGCTCCATCGTACAAAAACTCTGCGTAGGTGATGAGTACAACCAAAAAGCTCTGCTGCTCAGACTGGTCGATATGGGCTACAAACGCAATGATGCTTTTTTTGACAGGGGTGATTTTCGGGTCATGGGTGAAGTCATAGACATCTACCCTGCGTACGCTGAGGAGTTTGCCCTTCGTGTAGAGTTTTTTGGAGATGAGATAGAAGCTTTGTACACTTTCAACTCACTCACAGGAGAGAAAGAAGAGACACTAAAAGAAGAGACCGTGTACGCTGCCAATCAGTTCATCGTGGGCAAAGAAAAACTGGCACTCGCTGTAAAAAGCATTGAGGAAGAGCTTGGGGAACGGCTGAAGTATTATCAGACAGAAGACCGTATGA
Source organism: Sulfurovum sp. (assembly GCA_020726105.1). Lineage (GTDB taxonomy): Bacteria > Campylobacterota > Campylobacteria > Campylobacterales > Sulfurovaceae > Sulfurovum. Next base: position 1,780 of record DYTF01000025.1, read on the forward strand.
TAGAGTACAACCGCCTCAAACAACGCACCGAATTTGACCTTGAGATGATAGAAGCTACAGGTATATGTAAAGGTATCGAGAACTACTCCCGCCATCTTACGGGCAAAAAAGTGGGTGAGACACCTTACTCAATGATGGACTACTTTGAAGCGATGCACAAAGAGTACTTGGT
>DYTF01000025.1:2051-7339 GCA_020726105.1 Sulfurovum sp.
AGACACCTTACTCAATGATGGACTACTTTGAAGCGATGCACAAAGAGTACTTGGTTATCGTGGATGAGTCACATGTCTCTTTGTCGCAGTTTAGAGGGATGTACGCTGGGGACAGAAGCCGTAAAGAGGTGTTGGTCGATCATGGGTTTAGGCTTCCCTCTGCACTCGATAACAGACCACTGATGTTTGATGAGTACATCCATAAAGCACCGCACTTCTTGTTTGTCTCTGCCACGCCCAATGTGCTGGAACTTGAACTCTCTAGCGTCGTAGCCGAACAAGTGGTACGCCCTACTGGACTGCTTGACCCGCCTATAGAAGTCATTGACAGTACCTATCAGGTAGAAAATCTCTATGACCGCATGAAACCTGTCATCGCCAAAGGTGAACGGGTGCTCATCACGGTGCTAACCAAAAAAATGGCAGAGGAACTGAGTACCTACTACAATGACTTGGGGCTTAAATGCCGACATATGCACTCAGAGATGGATGCCATCGAACGCAACCAAACCATTCGTTCTTTGCGTTTGGGTGAGTTTGACATCCTCATCGGCATCAACCTGCTTAGAGAAGGGCTTGATTTGCCTGAAGTGAGTCTGGTTGCCATACTGGATGCTGACAAAGAAGGGTTTTTACGCTCCAAAACTGCACTCATACAAACAGCAGGAAGAGCGGCGCGAAATGTCAACGGCTTGGTGCTCATGTATGCCAAAAAGATGACGGACTCCATGCAGTTTACCATAGAAACCACGGGGGAAAGAAGGCAAAAACAGATAGCCTACAACAAAGAGCACGGCATCACCCCTCAAACCACGCTAAGGGTTTTAGACACTGACCTTAAAACTGAAGATGTGGGCGAACTCTACAACAAACAAAGCAAGCTAGATAAAATGCCCAAAGCAGAACGCCAACAACTCATGCAAGAACTCAAAGCAAAGATGCTCGTAGCCGCTAAAAATCTGGAGTTTGAAGAAGCGGCAAGATTGCGTGACCAGATCGCTAAAATCAAAAAGTTATAATTTTTTGCTATACTTTTTGACACTCAAATATTTTTAAAGGAAGTTCCCATGTTCTTAGATTTAAACGCGCCACAGCTCTACTTTAACCGTGAACTCTCATGGTTACACTTTAACTCTCGCGTACTTGCCCAAGCACTCGATACAACACTTCCCCCACTTGAACGACTCAAGTTTCTTGCCATCTACGGTACCAATCTTGATGAATTTTATATGATACGCGTAGCAGGACTCAAGGCACTTTTTAAAGCCCGCGTGCAAGAGACAGGGCCTGACAAACTCACCCCTGCTGAACAACTAGAACAGATACAATCTTATCTTCATAAGGAACAGCTGGTTTTAGAATCCTGTTACACTTCTATTATCTCTGAACTACATACCCATGGTGTCAATGTCAAAAACTATGACGCACTAAGCAGGGAAGAACAGCTAGAGATGAAAGAGAAGTTTTTTAATGAAATCTACCCTGTCATCATCCCCATCGCAGTTGATGCCACCCACCCTTTTCCGCATCTAAACAATCTGAGTTTTGGTTTGGCACTGACGCTGACTGACGAATCAGAACATATCAAACATGGACTCATACGCATCCCGCGGATATTGCCCCGTTTTATACAGCTAGGGCAAACCTTTATCCCCATAGAGTCTGTGGTGGAGCATTTTGCTTCTGAGCTTTTCTCTGGGTTTAAACCTTTGGCATCTACACCATTTAGGGTTACGCGTAATGCCGACATCGAGATAGAAGAAGAAGAGGCGGACGATTTTCTACAGATTCTGCAAGAAGGGTTACGCTCGAGAAACAAAGGCTCACTGGTTCGTCTTGAACTCCTTGAAGGTGCAGATGAAAATCTCTTGCACTTCTTGCTTTCTCATCTTGACCTTGATGACAATGACATCTACTCCTACCAAAGTATCTCTCTCAATCTTGGCAGTCTTTGGCAAATCGTTGGAGATGATGCACTCTCTCATCTAACCCTGCCATCTTACAATGCAAAGATACTCCCACCCTTTGAAAATGAAGCGATTTTTGAAGCCATCGAAAAACAAGATGTGCTTCTTTATCATCCATTTGAGAGTTTTGAGCCTGTGGTGCAGTTCATCAAACAAGCTGCAACTGACCCTGACACCCTTGCCATACGCATGACACTCTACAGAGCAGGGCCCAAATCTCCCATCGTAAAAGCACTCATCGATGCCGCGCAAGAGGGCAAGCAAGTCATGGTACTCGTAGAACTCAAAGCCCGTTTTGACGAGGAAAATAACCTACGATGGGCAAAAGCCCTAGAAGCTGCAGGGGCGCATGTGGTGTATGGTATCCCAGGGCTTAAAGTGCATGCCAAAATAACACAGGTCATCAAGCGCAAAGGCGGTAAACTCAAGAGCTATGTGCATCTTGCAACAGGAAATTACAACCCTAGCAGTGCAAAAATCTATACCGATTTCTCCTATTTTACCAGTAAAGAGACTATTGGCACAGATGCGACACACTTTTTTCACTTCTTAACTGGTTTTTCTACTTACACAAAACTTGACACACTCTTTATGTCCCCGACACAAATCAAACCCAAGCTCATCAAACTCATCGAGCAAGAGCTGAAACACGGAACCGAGGGACACATCATCTTTAAGGCAAACTCTTTGGTGGACACTGACATCATCAAAGCACTTTATCTTGCTTCGCAACAAGGATGTAAGGTTGAACTTATCATTCGTGGTATCTGTTGCCTCAAGCCAGGCATAGCAGGGGTATCTGAAAATATCACTGTCTCAAGCATCATAGGAAAATACCTTGAACATGCGCGTATTTATTATTTTAAACATGATGCAGTGAAATGCTATATCGCCTCAGCAGATTTGATGCCACGAAACCTTGTACGAAGAGTTGAACTCATGACGCCTATCTTAGAAGAAAATCTCACCCAAAAAATAGAGCACATCTTGATGCTACAACTCTCTGACACCGTGCTTCGCTGGGAACTTCAACAAGGAGGTCACTACGACAAAGTGCCTTCACTTGATAAACCTGTCAACAGCCATGCCATCTTAGAAGAGTACATCAATAAAATACATGACAAATCAAAGAAAGAGACACCCAATTATGTCAGCCGTTTGGCAAGTCGCATTCTAAAGGAGAGTTGATGATCATGAAATTTAAAGAGTGGGCACCTAAAATCGGCAACAATGCTTGGATAGCAGAAGGTGCATCGGTTATAGGGCGTGTCGTCATGGGTGAAGATGCTGCGGTGTGGTTTGGCTGTGTGGTTCGTGCTGATGTGCACCATATCCGCATCGGAGACAGAAGTAACATCCAAGACTTAAGCATGATACATGTCACCCATCACAAAAAAGCAGATGAGTCAGATGGACATCCGACTATCATCGGCAATGATGTCACCGTAGGACACAGAGTCATGCTTCACGGCTGCACCATAGAAGATGCCTGCCTCATAGGGATGTCAGCCACCATACTCGATGGCGCAGTCATCGGTAAAGAGTCCATCGTTGGTGCGGATGCTTTGGTGACAAAAAACAAAGTGTTTCCTCCTAGAAGTCTCATCATGGGAAGTCCTGCTAAGGTCGTTCGGGAGCTTACAGATGAAGAAGTGAAAGAGCTTTATGCGTCTGCCGCGCGTTATGTGGCATTTAAAAACCAGTACCAATAAGCAACTCTACAAAAACAACTTACTCTTTCTGCTCTTTTTTGATGCGTCTTTCTTTTTTACTTGAGAGGGAAAATTGTAGTAAATCATCCGCACTTTTGATCGTGTGCGGTAGCGTCTGCAAACTCTTCTCCATCACTTTAGCCGCACACAGTGCATCGGAAAAGGCACGGTGGTGTGTCGCGCGCTCTATCTCTAAAAAATCTATCAAATAAGCAAGCCCATAGCGTTCACTCTCAAAAGTCCGTTTTGCTAGCTCAATCGTACACAATGTCGGGTTGCCTATATTGCCCAATCCCACGCGCTCAAATGAAGCATTGAGAAAACTATAATCAAAAGAAGCATTGTGTGCCACGAAAACCGCATCAGACATAAAATGCCGAAGCGCAATCAACGCTTCTCTCCTACTAGGAGCACCAATAAGGTCAGTCGGTTCGATGCCTGTAATCTTAGTAATATACTCAGGTAAAAAGGCACACTCAACAAAGGTTTCAAAACGGTCTATGATGACACCATTTTGCAACATCACCGCGCCTATCTCTATGACTTGGGAGTTACCAGGCTTGCTTCCGTTTGTCTCTATGTCTATGACGCAGTAACGCTGCTGGGCATGAGGAGTAAAACAGGTCTGGAGTTTGTATGTGTTGTCTTCTTGCTCTATGGGGTACCCTGAAGCCTGAAGCAAGATAAAGACAGTCTCTGCATCCTCAAGTAAAGTAGAATGTCTGGTGACAATACGCTGATAATGCTCTTCTTCTAACACACCGCCGTGCTTGCGAAATGCAGCCGTAAGCTCTTCAAAGACTTTTTGCATGGGCTATAAACTGCTTCACTTTGAGAGAATCTTTTTTCCCTTTGACCGACTCAACACCCGAACTGACATCCACGCCATAAAATCCATAAGACTTCACTTGTCCTACATTTTCAGGTGTTAGTCCTCCTGCGAGTATGATTTTGGAACAATCAACTCCTTTAAACCAGTCAAGATTAAGACGCTCTCCCGTACCACCATAGGCTTCACTGTAGGCATCAACCAACCTGTATCGATACGAATACTGCAAAATGTCTTCGGGTGTTTTTACGCGTACCACTGGTAAAGTAGGTCTTTTAAAGGCATCTAAAAATATCTCGTCCACATCAAAATGAATCTGCGCCCTAGCCACACCGCTTTGGACACACAGTGCATCAATCACCTCAACACTTTCATTGACAAAAAGCCCCACGCACTCCACAAAGGGTGGTAATTGTGCAATAATCTGTCTTGCGTCTTTTGGGGTGATATAGCGTGGAGATTGCTCATAAAATACAAATCCTAAAGCGTCTACCCCACACTCTATAGCATGCAGTGCATCTTCAAGATTAGTAATTCCACATATTTTTATTTTCATATTATATGTCTCCTTAAGTTAAGGCAAAGCCTCAACTTAATTCCTCTCACTAAAGCTTCGCTTACTGGCTCAGTTAAAACCATCTTTACTCTTTTAGTGTAACGCAGCGATGGCTTTGGCGATGCCATCTGGATGTTTATAGACAAAAGAGCCTGCCACGACCACATCCACTCCTGCTGCTTCGAGTTCTTTGACATTTTTGCCATTGACCCCACCATCAACCT
>DYTF01000025.1:7439-16508 GCA_020726105.1 Sulfurovum sp.
ACTCCTGCTGCTTCGAGTTCTTTGACATTTTTGCCATTGACCCCACCATCAACCTCTATGAGGCAGTGTGGGTTTCTTTTTTGTATAAGTACTTTGAGTCGTTTGGCTTTTTCTATGACCGAGGGGATAAAACTTTGTCCACCAAAACCTGGATTGACAGACATGAGCAGTACCATGTCCACATCTTCAAGCAAAAACTCTATGGCTTCAGGAGGTGTATGAGGATTGAGCGTGATAGCGGGGTGTATGCCAAGTGAACGAATCTTTTGTATGAGTCTATGAGGATGTTTCTCTTCTTCGATATGAAAGGAAATATAACGGGGGTTTAAAGGAGCAAACAACTCAACAAAAAAGCTGTTATTTTGTACCATCAGATGGATGTCCAAAGGTTTCGTGGCCGCTTTAGCAACCGCTTCAACGACCACTGGACCTATCGTGAGATTGGGTACAAAATGACCATCCATCACATCCACATGTACAAGGTCACAGCCACCCTCACAAATCGCCATAACATCACGCGCCAAATGTCCAAAATCAGCAGAAAGAATACTTGGCGCTACTAACATCGCTATCCTTTACCCTCTATTTTTAAGTGATTATAACATAAGCCCACTCCAAAAACGCTAGTCACATATTTCTAATGTAATTAAGCAAATTTTATGGTGATTTTGTCTATAATCCCACAAAATATTCGCTTTTTTCTGAGTACGCTAAGCAAAAGTGCACAGACAGTGGCGATCAACTAAAGGATATACTATGGCAAGAAAATGCGAAATCACGGGCAAAGGTCCACTCACTGGAAACAATGTTTCTCATGCAAACAATAAAACAAAAAGAAGACAACTTCCAAATTTGAGATCAGTGAAAATCACACTTGAAGACGGAACAACACAAAGAGTAAGAGTAGCAGCTTCTACCCTTAGAACGATGAAAAAACATGCGGCTCAAGCTGTAACAGCTGAGTAAGTCCCGCATCATGGGACTTGGGCTTTGACGCCCCCCTACTTACATTTTCATCAAATCTACTCTTTTTTAAAATACCTATCATATTCAAAATAAAATATCTGCTATTATTCTTAACTTGCACTAACATAATAAAATACACTAATGTTTAAAAACTAAAGGAATTGCACAATGTTTAAAATCACCCCACTAGACAATGGACTGGAAAATGTAGAAGGATTTTTTTGCGGCGCTACCAATGTCGGTATGCGAACCAAGCCCATCAACCCAGAAACAGGCAGTGCAGACGGAGATGTTTCTTTTATTAGAAGCACAACACCCTGTGATATTGCTGCAGTATTTACTTCCAATACCTTTCAGGCTGCACCCATCAAACATTTTAAGCAATACCCGAAGCATTTTCAAACCGATTTTATACTCATCAATGCTAAAAATGCCAATGCTATGACAGGTGAAAAAGGTGTGGAGGACATCAAAACCATTATGACAGTACTTTCAAACAAACTTGCCGTGCTTAACCCTGTTATGTCTTCAACAGGGGTTATTGGCTACCGTTTGCCTGTAGATAAAATCGTCTCAGCCTTTGATGCCTTGGCATTTGATACCGCCAATTCACAGCAAACTGCGCGCGCCATCATGACCACCGATGCCTTTAAAAAAGAGGTCGCGTACAAAGTTGAACTAGATGACGGAACAAGCTTCAGCATTGCAGCCATCTGCAAAGGTGCAGGGATGATAAACCCTGCCATGGCAACGATGCTCTGTTTTATCATCACTGATGCCGCTGTACCTAAAGAAGATATGGATACTTTACTTTTGGATGCTACCGAAGGTTCTTTTAACCGCATTTCTGTAGACGGGGACACTTCTACTAATGATACGGTCATGCTTCTGGCAAACAAACAAAGCGGAGTCTATAACAAAGCGGCATTTGGGGAAGTCTTAAACAAACTCATGTTTGAACTTGCCATGCTTGTACTCAAAGATGGAGAGGGTGCGAACAAATTGGTTGCCTTTGAAGTTAAAGGGGCGCTGAGCCAAGAAGAAGCAAAAAAAGCTTCCATGGCACTGAGCAATTCGCTTCTTGTTAAGACGGCACTTTTTGGAGAAGACCCAAACTGGGGACGGATTGCTTCAACCATCGGTGCGTCAGGCATCACTTGTGACGATGCGACGCTCACGATTCATTATGATGATTTACTTATTTACTCCAATGCATTTAGAGAGCTTGACAAAGCACGCGAAGAGAGGGCGTATGTCATCATGAAACAACCTAGTTTTAAAGTGACCTGCGATATTGGACTAGGCAATGAAAGCTACACCTCTTACGGTTGTGATTTGAGTTATGAATATGTCAAAATAAATGCCGAATACCGTACATAAAAGTACGGTATTAACACAAAAAAGTTATAATATAATCATACCAACAGAAGGATGAATAATGTTACACGAATACAGAGATGAAATACATGAACTGAAGCAACAAAATGCACACTTTGCTAAAATTTTTGAAAAACACAATGAACTTGACAAAAAGATAGAACATGCCGAAAAAGGTGATATGCCTATGACAGATACAGAGCTTGAGGTACTCAAAAAAGAGAAACTCCTCCTAAAAGACGAAGCTTATAAGATGATTTTAGACTTCAAGAAGACACAGGCACACTCTTAGTCTTAGCTGTTTTTGGGCTTTTATGCCCATACATTTATATTCTTTACTCTTGATACTATTTTCTCCACTTACAGGAATTCTTATGAACTTACACCTACTAGCATTTATCGCATTGTTGACCACTTTTAGCTTTGCAGCAGAATCTGCCCATCCAAATTACAATCCTACAGAAAACCAAGACAAGCCCGAAGCGAAGATGCCTCAAGATATCTTTTATGGAAAAGTTTTGGAAATAAAAAATGTCATGGGGTACAAATATCTCAAAGTAGATGAAAATGGCACGAAGCGCTGGGTCGCCATAGCCAATGCGCCTGTTGTAGTCGGTGAGGTAATCGGTTATGATAAAAAAACCATCATGCATGATTTTGAAAGTAAGTCTTTAAATCAAAAATTTGATGAGATTATTTTTGCTTCAGAAGTTTACCTTCCACAAAAAACAGATAAGCCTAAAAGCATGAAAGAGCTGCTTCACCTAGCTAGTGATGGTACTCAAATGAAAGACCCCCATGCAGGAATGGGCAGAGGAATGCCTGCTGAAGAAGAAAAAGAACAGCCAGCAAAACCTTTTGTCAAAAAAGAGAGCTACAGCATCGAAGAAGTGCATATGTGGAGAAAAAGCCTTGAGGGACAGCGTATCACACTGCAAGCAAGTGTCTTTAAAGTTTCTCACCAGATTATGAAGCGTGACTGGGTACATTTAGGCGATGGAACAGGTGATGAAAAAAAACTCACAGATGATTTGGTTTGCACCACGACGACTACTAAGCTCAAAGCAGGCGACAAGGTCATAGTTAGTGGTAAAGTGGTAGTCAATAAAGACTTTGGGTATGGCTATTTCTACAAAGTACTCTTACAGGATGCTACTTTTGAGCCTAAATAAATGGCAGGATTTGAGAGCATAAAAGCAGTGCCTGAGGCTCTTTTAAAGACATTGGGCACGCTAGGGTTTATAACGATGAGTGAGATACAAGAAAAAGCCATCAACCCCATCCTAGAAGGCAAGGACATTTTGGCGCAATCCAAAACAGGCTCAGGTAAAACCCTTGCTTTTGGTTTGCCTTGCGTGATGCAAACCGATACAAGCAACTTTAAACCCCAAACCATCATCATCACGCCCACAAGAGAACTAGCAGAACAGATAGCCACCGAACTTCGCAAAGTTGCTGCGTACAAACCAAACCTCAAAATTCTGACACTCTATGGTGGTGTACCGCTTCGCGCGCAAGCTGAATCACTGGCAAAAGGCGCACATATTCTCATCGGTACGCCAGGGCGCATACAAGACCATTTGGCAAAAGAGACCTTAACACTTGAAGGCATCAAAACACTGGTACTTGATGAAGCAGACCGTATGCTCGACATGGGTTTTTATGATGAGATTGTCAAAATAGGCAGTAATATGCCAAAAAACAAACAAACACTGCTCTTTTCTGCAACCTTTCCACCCCCTATAGAAAAACTCGCAAAAGCACTGCTCAAACATCCTCTGACCATAAAAGTTGATACCATACTCCAGAGTGCAAAAATAGATGAAATCATTTATGAAACAAGTGATAAATTTAAAACGCTCATCACCCTTATCCAATCCTATAAACCTGAATCACTGCTCATTTTTTGCAACACAAAGACAGAAGTTATTTCACTGACAGAAAGTCTTTATAAGCAGCAACATAGTGTCATTGATATTCACGGGGATTTGGATCAAAAAGACCGCAATGAGTCGATGATTTTATTTTCCAATGGCTCAAAGCGTATTTTAGTCGCCACCGATGTAGCTTCAAGAGGGCTGGATATTAAAAATATTGAACTTGTCATTAATTATGACTTGCCTTTTGATCCTGAAATCTACACCCACCGCATCGGACGAACAGGTCGTGCGGATGCCACAGGTACGGCGATTTCTCTTTTTATGCCAGAGCAGAGTGAGAAATGTGCTTACATCCTCGCTGCGGCGCGCAAAGCAGAGACAAAAGAGCTAAGAGTAGATGCTACCTTTAAAATGCTATCTCGTTTCGATACACTGTGCATCAATGGTGGCAAAAAAAATAAACTGCGTGCAGGTGATATATTGGGGACGCTGTGTAAAGAAATGGGCATCGAGGCTCAAAAAATAGGAAAGATTCACATTGGGGACACAAAGTCTTATATTGCCCTAGAGCACTCTATCGCAGGCAGAGTGCTTGGCGCGCTTAAAAAGACTCCAATTAAAAAGAAAAAATATATTGCTTGGATACTCGGTTAAGCATTGAACGATGCCTAGCACCAGAGGACGAAAAAGTATTATTCGCTAAAGGCACCCACTGTGGTGAGTTTTTTGTAGCGTTGCTCAAGCATCTCTTCAACTCCAAGCGCACGAAGGGCTTGAACATTTTCTAAGAAATAAGTTTTAATCACCTGCGCTGAGGTTTCTTTGTCGCGGTGAGCTCCGATTAGAGGTTCATCCAGTACATCGTCAATAAGATGATGTGAATATAAATCTTCTGGCGTAATCTTGAGTGCTTTTGTCGCTACTTCAACTTTAGAAGGGTCATTCCACAAAATAGCTGAGCATCCCTCTGGTGAAATGACTGCAAAAACAGAATAACGCATCATCGCTAGCTTATCGGCAACCCCAATAGCCAATGCCCCACCTGAACCACCTTCACCAATAACGATAGAAATCATCGGCACTTTCATAGAAGCAAACTCAAACAGGTTTCTAGCAATCGCTTCACTTTGACCGCGCTCTTCTGCACCAAGCCCAGGATAAGCACCTGGGGTGTCTATGAGCATCAAAACAGGAATGTCAAATTTTTCAGCCATCCTTACTGCACGCAAGGCTTTTCTGTAGCCTTCAGGGTTTGGCATGCCGAAATTTCGCTTGATTTTATTTTTAATACCTCGACCTTTTTGTTCGCCGATGAGCATCGTTTTTTGCCCCTCAATCCAACCGATGTAACACACAATAGCGGGGTCATCCCTAAAAGCACGGTCACCATGAATCTCATACGCATCTGTCATGAGCAATCGAATATAGTCTAAGGCATACGGTCTATCGGGGTGACGCGCTAAACGAAGCTTTTGGAAGTCACTTAAAGCGCCATAAGTTTTTTGGACTTCTTTATCTAAATCTTTCTGATACCTGTCTATCGCATCAAAATCAGAGACTGCATAGGCCGATACAATCTCTTCTTGTATTTTTTCGATTTTGCTCTCAAAATCTAAATAGCTTGCCATGCATCAATCCTTAAATTTTTCTAAAGATAACGACGCCGTTTGTACCACCAAAACCAAAAGAGTTGCTCATTACAACATTTATCTCTGCTTTTCTTGCTTGATTTGGAATATAATCAAGATCACAATTTTCATCTGGCGTGGTATAGTTGATGGTTGGAGGCAGTATGCCGTCTCTCATTGCCATCAAACTTATGACTGCTTCAATCGCACCTGCAGCGCCTAGACAGTGCCCGACTTGACCTTTAGTAGAACTGACAGGAGGACAGTTTTCTTTCCCGCCAAAAAGTTCTTTGAGTGCAGCTGTTTCATTTTTATCATTCACAGGAGTGGAGGTGCCATGTGCATTGACATAGTCCACTTTTGGCTCACCCGCCATTTTGTACGCACCCTTCATGGCACGAAGCGGGCCGTCCATCGTTGGAGTTGTGATGTGATTTGCATCCCCGCTTTCACCAAAACCGATGAGCTCGCCATAAATTCTTGCGCCTCTTGCAATAGCGTCTTCATAGCTCTCAAGCACCAATGCACCCGCACCCTCACCCATCACAAACCCATCACGGTCTGCATCAAAAGGTCTTGAAGCCGTTTGTGGGTCGTCATTTCTATCTGAGAGGGCTTTCATGGCTGCAAAACCACCTATGCCCACAGGACAGATAGCCGACTCAGCACCGACAACTAACATCTTGTCAGCAGTCCCCACCATGATAGACTTAGCCGCTTCGCCAATAGCATGCGTTCCAGCTGCACACGCAGTGACTGAAGCCAAATTTGGCCCTTTGAGTCCTTGATAGATGGAGATAAAACCGCCTAGCATATTGACCAGTGAAGAGGGGATGAAAAACGGAGAGATTCTTCGTGAACCTTTGACTTCACAAATCACAGAATTTTTTTCTATATTCGGAAGTCCTCCTATGCCAGAAGCAGAAGCGACACCAAATCTTTCCATATCTACATCTTGCGGGAGGTTGGCATCCGCCATCGCTTCAGCAGCCGCTTTAAGCCCAAGCTGTATAAATCTGTCTGCTTTTTTTGCTTCTTTTGCATCCAATACTGTCAATACATCAAAATCAGAAATCTCGGCCGCAATACTGACAGACTGATTGGTAGTATCGAATGATTGGATATTTCTGATACCGCTTCTACCTTCTATAATCGCGGCAAATGAACTCTCTTTATCAAGACCTAAAGCATTAATCATACCTAAACCTGTTACAACAACTCTTCTCACTTATTCTCCTCTGCACACCATAGATATATTTTAATACTTTGACTAAAAATACTAAAATATAGCTACAGCCTCTTTTTTACAAAGAGGTCTGCTACGCCTTATACATTTTCAATAAACTTGATTGCGTCAGCTACTGTTGTGATGGCTTCTGCTTGGTCATCAGGAATTTCAATATCGAATTTCTCTTCAAGTGCCATAACCAATTCTACAACATCTAAACTATCTGCACCAAGATCTTCTACAAATCTAGACTCTTCTTTTACCTCATCTGGGCTCACATTAAGTTGCTCTACAACTACCTCTTTCACATCATCAAATAATGCCATTGACTACTCCTTGGGTTTGTTAAAAATACTGCTAATTATAGCAAAAAAACTATAAAAAGCTTATGGCTAGTATAAAATCTATATTTGCGTCATATCGAACGGTAGTATTTTTGGAAGAATATCTCCCGAGCCACTCCTGTATCGCGAGAGGAGAGACTGCGGAGGCGAGGTGACTAAAATTTATATTGCAGATTGGTATAAAAATAGCGTCCTGGATCATTTAAGAGCATTACTTCATTACCATCCAAAGTAGGAAGGAGTATCAAATCGTTATAAGTATTCGATACCGCGTAGGTTGAATCAAATACATTGTCTACACCCACCGTGAGCGCAAATGCCCCCCACTGCTTTGTCGCCTTGAGGTTGATAACACCATAAGCATCTAAAGGCTGCTCACCATTTTCGGCATCAAAATATGTCCACTTGTCTGAAGCAACGAGTTCTGCTTTAAATGCTAAAGTTGCATCATACTCATAATTAATGGCGCCATTAAATTTAAATGGTGGAATCTCAGGCATATTTGTTCCTGTTTGCCCCAATAGTGGTGTGTCTTTTTCACCTCTTTGGTATGCCATAGCATAGTCAAAATAAAGCTCACTCGTAGCAATATAGCTGCCGCTTAACTCAAACCCATAAATTGATGCATCGACATTTTCATAATTGTTTTGTATCTTAGTTGAATTGTATGCAATGAAGTTGTCAAGCAAAGAGTAAAAAGCTTTGATTTTTACCGTTGCATTGTCGTATTTTTTTTCTACACCCGCATCAAGCTCATAGTTACTCGTTTGTCTAAGATTTGGCGTACCTATAGAGTCACCTTTGGTGCCTAACCAGTAAAGCTCTTTAGCATCTGGCACTCGTGAGGATTTGCCCACACCTACAAAAAAGTCTGTCTTCTCATCCATAGTATATGTTGCAAAAAGATACCCGCTTAAGGCATTATAGTCATTGTCTTGCTGGGCTATATTGGCAGAAGTGATGGTTGTGGTGTCATATCTTAACCCCATATCAAGTACCCATTTTTCTAAGTTAATGTTATCCTTTAAAAAAAATGCTGTATTTTTCGTATCCACATCCCAAATGCTGTGAAAAAACTTTTCAGGAAGGGCTATGTCATTTTTATAATACCCACCATCCCAGTTACGCAGACTATAATCAACGCCACCAGCAATCATATGCTTGTCCACATCAAAACTGTTTTTAATGCGTGCACCTTGGACTTGCGTGGTTAAAGCATGTGTTATATAAGCGGTCTGAACACCTGGCATCGTTGGGCTTGAATCCATTATGGCGGCTACTCTATACTTAGTTGACATTGGGTGTTCTACTTGTGATTGATACAGTTGCACCTCCAATTCTTTAGAGTATCTTCCAAGGTCTTTTGCGGTGTAATCTATGTCAAAAATATCAGAATCGTCACTTAGTGCATCCATCGGTGTAGAAGGATAGAGCACATCATCACTTCTGTTTCCCGTGTAGCTCAGTTTTAGGGTTTGACTATCGGCTATATTCCAAAAAAGTTTTGCCAACATTGTTTTTTTCTCAAAAGCATCCATGTCACGATATTGTGGCTGATACTGTGTGCTTAGAGGCACCGCACCTTTGGCGATTTCTCTGTCTATTTGACCTGCAAAGTCATTGCCATCGCCATCTTCATACTGCCC
>DYTF01000025.1:16608-22463 GCA_020726105.1 Sulfurovum sp.
ACATGAGAAACAGGCGGATCCATCCTGTTTGGGCAAGCACCGTAAATCTTTGCACCGTCTATGGTGACATTGATATTGTCTTTCTTTTGTCCTCTTAAGATAATATCATTGGCAATACCTGAGCGTCTTACCAGCGAAACAGAAGCAGACTGCTTAAACAAGGCCTCACCTAAGTCTGCAGACTTAATGTCCTCACCACTCACATCCTTAATCAGCTCCGTATCGACACTTGTCTCAACCGTGATGGTTTCTAGTTTTGTCTCAGCTGCACAGACCCAAACTGCACAGACCAAAGAAAGGTAAATCACTTTTTTCACTCTCATCTCCTTAGATTTTTAAACATCTTAAGATATAAGTGTTAAATATGTATTAAATTACCTTAACTTATATTGAAGAGCGATGCTCACTGATATTGGCAGTGAAACAGGTGCTTTACTTGCATTAACAGGAAAGGCGCTTTTGACTGCTTGTTCTGCTGAAGCATGAAATATGGCTGGGCCACTTACGCGGATTTGGCTTACTTGACCTGAACTTAAGATGGTAAAGCTCACATTCACCACGCCCTGCATCCCTCTTTTTTTGGCGATGCGTGGGTAGGATTTATGCTGATTGATTTTCTCTCTAATGGCAGCCATAAATTGATTTTTTTCTGCCGCAGAGCTTTGGCTTTGTCGTGATGCTAGCTGTTGTTTTGCAGGTTGAGGCGTGGCTACTTTTTTGGGAATGACGGGCTTTTTTTGGGGTTTTTTGGCAACAGGTTGCTTTTTTGCCTGCTTGATGATGGGCTTGGGTTTTGGCATGACAGTCGTAGGCTCTGGGGTGACTTCTTTTTGGATTTCAGGCTCAATAACTGGCTCTTGGGCAATCAGCTCTTCTGGTTGTTTTTGCATCTCTGGTTGTTCTTCTTGCTCTATGGGCATCACTTCAGGCACAAAGCTCTCTAAAGAAAGACTTAACACCTTCTCTTTCATCTGTTCTTTAGCCACAAAAACACGCTGTTGCAAGTACACAAATACGCCAAGCACAAGCACATAGAGTGCTGCGGTCAGCACATACGAGATAAAAAGACGATTTCTAAACATAGGGTTCTTTTTAAGGGCATTATGTCAGAAAATCGTTAAGAAAGTGTTAAACGATGAGAGGCTTATTTTTGTGGGTACTCAGGGTGACAATAGTCTACACCATCTACCACACCCAAAGCACAACACCCCTCAGCCACACCTTTATTTTTCAATCCTTTATCGAATGACCAGTAGTGATTGTAGCTACCGTCACGCAAAAAGTTAAAGACTGTTACAATATCTGTTGCATTCTCTGACTCTGCTAGTGCGATGTCATGTGTTAGGTCGTTGACATCAACCACCTCGATGATACATCCCACTTTGAGTGCTTCTATCTCATCCGTTGCTCTAGCCATTAGATTGTTGTAAAGTGCCTGTATCTCAGGGACATCATACAGACCTGCATCCATCGCTTCTATAGGTGTGTTAAGATAGCCCAAGGGATCGACCACATTGGTAAACGAAAGCGTATCATCAAGATTATATTTTTGTATGAGCTGCTGTACCGCACCAATATGCTGATACTCTCCGTTTGTGGCGACATTGGTAAATTGTTTTGTGCCATACTGCTGATACAGGGCATTGTACACATCATAAGCCAGCCTCTCTTCATTGCCCATATAGGCAAGTGTATTGGTAAGTTCTTGTGAAATTTTAGACAGAGGCGCATCAAGAGCAACCTGAACTTCTGAGGGTAAGGTAGTGGTGGTGTCAGCATTGCCACCACCCCTACATCCAACCAAACCAATCATCGCACCTAGGGTCAAACACACAGAAGATAAAGTATTGTTCATCTTTTTACATCCTTATTATTTTATTTTATAATTTTAATAAGAAAGTATGAATTAAGTATGAATTATCCACATCTTTATTGAGGTAAAACTAACTTCTTTTTGACATCATAGTACTCCAAGAAGGCATCGATGTTTTTTTCGAGTATCTCATCTTCCAATGGCAGTGCAACTTTCATGGGAAACTTCAAAAAGAAAGGAGAAGGCATGATGGAGTGTTCTGTTTTGGGATTTTTAAGATACTTCATCATCATCTCTTTCATCTTGCCCTCTGTACTAAACTTCATAAGATAGCGTCTATACATCAATTCATCGGGAATCTGTTCTTTCTGATGACATCTCAAACAAGTCTCTTGAAGTTCTTGCATCGGGGCATCTGTTTGTTGCGCGTAGAGTATGCCCATACTGCTGAGTAAAATACCATATATTATTTTTTCCATCGTATACGCACCTTTGTTCCCTTCTCTAGTTCAGAGTCAATCGTGAAGACAAAGCCATAATGATTGACCACCTGAGTAACAATATCTAAACCTATGCCAAACCCACCTTCACTTTGATTGGCTCTTCTGAAGCGACAGGTGATATTTTTGAGATCTTTTTTGCTTATGCCCACGCCCGTGTCACTAACTGACAAAGACTCTTTTGTTACACTGAGTATGAGACTGCCTTCTGGTTTGTTGTATTTGATAGCATTCATGATAAGATTATCAAGTAGTCGTGTCAAATCATTTCTATCCATCTCCAACACAACACCCTCCTCGATATGTGTCGACAAGTGCAAACCTTTATTGTGTATCATGGAAGAAAAGTAGAGTATTCTTTGCTCTGCCAACGCCGATGCATCAAGAAGCTCAATGTGTCGGTAGTAGTTATGATTGAGATTCAGATAACTCAAGTCATCATAGATACGGCTAAGGGTCCTAGACGCTATTTCGATACGCTTTAACTCCTCTGTGTACTTATGCGTTCCAAGGGTTTCTATCATTTCTATGTTGGTTAAAATCGTACTGATGGGCGTATTGAGTTCATGGGTTGCATCTTGTATAAAATGATTCATCCTTTGCATCGAATCACGCATGGGTGCTATGAAGCGTTTACCCAAAAATAAACCTAATAAAGAAAAAAAGACTCCTGCCCCCAACATAAAAAACCCGATGTTTTGCTGAAGCTTATGAAAGGGGGTCTTATCTAATGGTTTACTCACAAGCAAATACGCCGCACCCAAATAATACGGCTCAATATGGCTCAATAAAAAAATCCTCTCCTCATCCTCGGCAAAACGCGTTTCATTGAGTGGCATCTTGTCCTTGAGTGTTCCAAAAATATACTGTTTATCCAAATCATACAAAGCAGAATCAGTCATCGTTCTAGCAGGATAAAGCAGTCTGGCATCAAAACTGCCATGCAGCACCCTTAGTTCCATCTGTATCTCTTCGGCTTCATGCCCTAACATACGGAGCTGTTCGTCAACAAGATGATGTTTTTGCGACACATAAAAGATGGCAGCAGCGAGAGAAAAAAGCACTAAAGTAGAACTTAGATAAATCAGCAAAAAACGGATAAAACTCTGCTTTTCACTCCGTAACAAAGCGGTATCCTGTATTTTTGATGGTCTCTATGGCGTCTTTGCCCAAAAATAAACGCACCGTTTTAACATAAGCACGCAAACTGCCTGCACTTGGCTCTTCATCATACGCCCATAAGCGTTCAAATATTTTTTCATAACCCAACAGTTCATTGGGGCACTCTAAAAACAGCGTTAACAATTTGGCTTCTTTGGTTTTAAGCGATACTCTTTTATTTTCTTTGGTCAAAAGGTGTTCTTTGATGTCAAACACAAAGCCGTCTCTCAGTGCTATTTTGTTTTCATGCGTGCTATAACGCCGTTTTAGAAGTGATTCGATGCGCACTAGAAGTTCTTTGAGTGCAAAAGGCTTGCGTACATAGTCATCACATCCACTATCAAATCCACGCGTGACATCTTCCACGCTATTGAGTGAGGTAATAAAAATCGCTGGTGTCTGCACACCTTTTTTACGCAAGGCATGCAAGAAGTCAAAGCCATTTTGATGTGGCACTTTAATGTCTAACAGCATCAAGTCAATATGCTGTTCATAAACAATCTCCTCTGCTACTAGAGCATCGTATGCGACATAAACATCATAGTTGCAGTAAATTAAAAACTGTTTGATAGTATCGCTAAGTTGTTGGTCGTCCTCAAGCAGTAAAAGTGTTGTTTTCACCCCGCGTACCTCATCTTAAGATTTTCACCATACTAACAGATAAGTATGAATAGTCCATGAACCGCACCTAAACACGAACAGCAGAAAGACTCAAGCTCACCGTTGTGCCAACACCTTTTTCAGATATGATGCGGATTTCTATACCTGCTTCATCGCAGTAGGCCTTGACTAAGGCTAGCCCTATCCCTTTTCCGTCTTTTTGTGCGTCTACTTGATAATAGCGTTCGTACACACGCAACAGTTCAGCGGTCTCCATGCCCACACCATGGTCTTGTATGCGTAACACATCATTTTCGAGCAACACATCAATGGGGGCTTCTTTGCCTGAGTACTTCATCGCGTTGGAGATGAGATTGTCTATCATCTGTTCAAACCCTATCTTATCTGCTTCGATGATATAGGGCTTCACCTCCACCCTAAAAGGATTGCGTTTTTGCTCACCAAACACCTCGATGCGCGCTTCAAGTAAATCCTTCAAGTCAAAAGACTCTTTTGGGATGTCATGCATCTCTTTGTGGATGACATACACCAGCTCATCATAAAGTTTTTTAAGTCTAAAGCTTGCATCTTCGATGCGTTTGATGCGTTTGAGGGACTTTTCATCTGTGAGTGTTTTTTGTAACATTGCCGTGTTGGCTTTGATGGTAGAAAGGGGGATGTTGAGTTCATGAAGGATGTCATTACTCAGTGAAGTAAGTGTATCTTCCATCCGCTTTTTAGGTGCAAAAATAAGCGCGCTCAACACATACCCCCAACCAATCGCCACCAACAAAACCAATGCACCTGCTACAAAAAAGTTAAGCTCTATGGTGTTCCATGTATCTAAAAAACGGTACACAGCGACTAGTAAAGTAAAGATTGTTACAAAGTAAATCACCGCGGCGATGGCTATCTCTTTTGTGCGTCCTAACATCACTCTTTCACCTCTTGTGGCTTAGTATCTACAGTCAGTTGATACCCAATGCCTCGTATATTGGTGATGGAAGAGGGAAAGTACTTTTTAAGCTGCGTCACATACACACGCAATGCCCCGTCACTTGCCTCCTCCGCTGCACTCCACAGACGCTCTTTGATGTAGCAAGTCTGCACGATGCTTCCTTTTGCTTCTAAGAGCACCAAAAGAAGTTCGCCTGCTTTAGTGCTAAGCTCCATGGCGTGCGAGGCATCAAAAAGCTGTTTGGTCATGACATCAAAACGATAGCCCTCTATCTGTACACTCTGGCTACGCACTCTCCTACGCAAAAGTGCTTGTATGCGCAAGGAAAGCTCATCCAAATCCACAGGTTTTTGCATGTAGTCATCACCACCCTTGATGAAGCCCTCTTTGAGTGAAGCTTTATCGTTTTTGGAGGTGATGAAGATGCATGGGGTCTCATCTCCACCTTGACGCAGTTTTTCCAAAAGCGTAAAGCCATTTTCATACGGCAGATTGACATCAAAAAGATACACATCATAGAGGTGCGCATAGCTCAAATCAAGCGCGCTATAGGGGTCTAGCGCGCAATGCACCGCATGCCCCTCTTCTTGCAAGAAGTCTTCGAGTGTTTCATTGAACAGTTTATCGTCTTCTAGTATGAGTATGCGTGCCAAGGTTTTTCCAATTTATTTTAAATATTTTTATATTGTATCTCAAAAAATAATATGCTTGCAAAAACATATTTAGCTATACTTTTACACTCCACAAAAACAAGGCAACCCCTATGAGAAATCGAATGTTGATTTTAGATTTATACCGTGCTTTAGCTGTCGTTTTGATGCTC
>DYTF01000075.1 GCA_020726105.1 Sulfurovum sp.
ACTCCTTTAAATACCATTCATACACAGCTTTAATCCCATCTTCAAGCTCAACCTTATGCTTCCATCCTAAAGAGTGAAGTTTTGATGGGTCTGTTAGTTTTACCATTGTGCCGTCTGGCTTGTCTGTGTTGAAAGTTAGTTCACCTTTGAAGCCGATTATATCTTTGATGGACTCGGCTAGTTCTTTGATGGATATGTCTTTGCCTGTTCCTATGTTTATGTGAGTGTTTCTAATTTCTGTTGGTGTAGATGATGCTAAGCAATTGTTTTCTTCGGACTTGTTCAGGGTAGACTGCTTCGCTTCGCTCGCAATGACATCACTAAACTCTCTATTCTCTAGTAAATATACGCACGCATCTGCCATATCTTCAGAGTACAAAAACTCTCTTCGTGGTTTACCCGTTCCCCAAATCTCGACTTTGGAATCATCTACGCCAAACGCAGCCAAGTAAGCTTTAGCTTCTTCTATGGAGTTTACTCCCAAATCTTTTACAACTTCATCGTATTTTTTCTCATTTAAAAGCTTCGCACAATGAATCTTTCGTATCATGGCAGGAAGCACATGAGACTTTTCAAGGTCAAAGTTGTCATTTGGTCCGTAGAGATTAGTTGGCATGACGCTTATGAAGTTTGTGCCATATTGGATATTATAAGACTCACACATCTTTATACCTGCTATCTTCGCAATGGCATAAGGTTCGTTTGTGTATTCGAGTGTATCTGTAAGCAGACAATCTTCAGGCATAGGCTGACGCGCATTTTTTGGATAGATGCAAGTACTTCCCAAGAAAAGAAGTTTAGTTACACCGTTAAGATAGCTTTGATAGATAACATTATTTTGGATCTGGAGATTTTCATAGATAAAATCTGCCCTGTAAGTATTGTTGGCAACTATGCCCCCAACCTTTGCCGCAGCAAGTATCACATACTCAGGTTTTTCTGCTTCAAAGAACTCCGCCACTGCGTTTTGGTTGCACAAGTCCAGCTCATGATGCGTTTTATACACAAGGTTTGTGTAGCCTTTAGCTTGTAAGTTTTTTACAATTGCAGAACCGACTAAACCGCGGTGACCTGCTATGTATATTTTACTAGTTTTTTTCATTTTTGTCTTCTTCGTCAAATATTTTTAACATATTATCTTCTATTTCTTGAGCTGTAGGAAGATAGCCTTTTAAAGTACTTGGCAATGTATTTGATAGTGTATATGTGGCTATTCCTATAGGTTGGTTGCTGTCTTTTAATGCATATTCTACCGTTGTTCTCTTTTTTTCTTTACAAATAATTATACCTATGGAAGGATTTTCATCTTCAAGCTTTACAGTATCGTTAAGACAAGCTAGGTAAAAATTCATCTTCCCAGCGTATTCGGGTTTAAACTTTCCTATTTTTAGTTCTACGGCAATGAGTGATTTTAGTCTTCTGTGATACAAAAGCAAATCTATAAAATATTCTTCATCATCCACTTCAAGCTTGTATTGATTTCCTACAAAAGTAAAATCGCTTCCCATTTGAGCTAAAAATTCTCTAATTTTACTAATCAACCCAAGCTCTAATTCATGTTCACTATACTCATCGCCAAGTTCTAAAAAAGAAAAATTATACTCATCTTTAACAGCTAGCTTTGCTTGATGTTTATACTTCTCTACAAGGAGTGCATCAAAATTGGTCTGGTTCAATAAAAACTTTTCATACGCTTTGTTGTCAATCTGATTGTCAAGCACTCTATAAGTCCAACCAAATTTTTTGCTCATTTGTATGTAAAATTCTCTTTCTAAAGTCTCTTTTAATTTTTGAAATATCGTAACATTATGGGACCAAGCTATTTCTCTAGACAATGTCTGGAGTTTTTCATTCTCTTTGTACTCGAGGTAAAATTGTCTCATATTCCAAAGGTTTTGGACTGAAAAACCCTTCATTCCAACAAACTCTTTTCTCAGTTCATCAGACAGGTTTTTGACAATAGATTTGCCCCAGCCAAATTCTTCTTGCTTTAAGACTATACTTCTACCAATATCCCAATATAGGTCTATAAGTTCTTTGTTTACAGATTTTAAGGCTTCATACTGAGAAGATAGTATTTTTTTCTTAATATCAACTACAAAGTCAGTAAATATATCCGTCTTAATACTTTTCATTTTTTACTCAAAGTAACTCATAGTTTTATATCCACCTTCTTGGAGGTAGACATCTTTTGTCATGAGTTTTAAGTCTGATGCCATCATGTCATTTACTAGTTCTTCAAGATTGTACTCTCTATTCCATCCTAGTTTTGTTTCTGCTTTTGTAGGGTCACCTAATAGTAAATCAACTTCAGTAGGTCTAAAATATTTTGGGTCTACTGCCACTACTTCTTTGCCTATTTCTACTTGGTACTCTGCGTTTGAGCAGCTTACTACATACGCTTTTTCATCTACGCCAACGCCACGGAATTCTAACTCTATGCCAGCATATTTAAACGCCATTCTTACAAAGTCTCTTACCATTGTTGTCTGACCTGTTGCTATAACCCAGTCTTCTGGTTCTGGTGCTTGAAGAATCAGCCACATCATCTTGATG
This sequence comes from Sulfurovum sp., assembly GCA_020726105.1. Taxonomy (GTDB): domain Bacteria; phylum Campylobacterota; class Campylobacteria; order Campylobacterales; family Sulfurovaceae; genus Sulfurovum. The sequence continues at coordinate 2,557 of DYTF01000075.1, forward strand.
TAGTCTTTTGCATGACCCCAGTCACGTTTAGCATCAAGGTTTCCGAGGTAGAGTTTGTCTTGAAGTCCCAGTGCTATTTTTGAAGCCGCACGGGTAATTTTTCTTGTAACAAAAGTCTCACCTCTTACGGGGCTTTCATGGTTAAACAAGATACCGTTACAAGCAAACATTCCGTATGCTTCACGGTAATTTACAGTAATCCAGTATGCGTACATTTTAGCAACTGCGTAAGGTGAACGCGGGTAAAAAGGGGTTGTTTCACTTTGAGGAGTTTCTTGTACTTTTCCGTAAAGCTCAGAAGTTGAAGCTTGGTAGATTTTTGTTTTTTTAGAAAGGCCTAAAAGTTTAACAGCTTCAAGGATACGAAGAGTTCCCGTACCGTCTGCGTTTGCAACATATTCGGGTGTCTCAAAACTAACTGCTACATGGCTCATCGCAGCAAGATTGTAAATTTCGTCTGGCTGCGTTTCTTGGATAATTCTCGTTAGGTTCATAGAGTCTGTCATATCACCGTAGTGAAGAATGAGATTACGGTTTTCTACATGAGGGTCTTGGTAAAGATGGTCAATTCGGTCGGTATTAAACAAAGAAGTTCTTCTTTTTATGCCATGAACAATGTATCCTTTTTTGAGTAAAAACTCTGCCAAATACGAACCATCTTGTCCTGTGATACCTGTAATTAAAGCTACTTTTTGATTTTCTGCCATTTTAATTTTCCTCTTTAAAATAATCTTTTACATATGTATGGACATAATTATTTTTCAAAATTTCTTCTTTTGAAAAATAATTATATTCACTGTGTTCGTCTTGTGGTAAATCTAAATCTTGTTTCAAATTTAGTTCATACGCTAAAACGATGTAGTGCGTAGAGATGTTTTCATCTACAAAACTATTGTCATAGAAATGCTCATAATTGCCGTGAAATTTTAGCGAATCTAATGCTATTTCTTGGTTAAGCTCTTTTTTTGACAACCTTTTAACTGCATCTTTTATGGTTTCATTTTTAAAGATTCTACCACCAGGAGTAAACCAATATCCACATGCCGGTTCATTTACTCTTTTTCCAAGTAAATAGTTGCCTTCACTGTTTTTTATAATAAAATCTATAGATATGAGTGGAGTATTTTCTATGACGATTTTAAACTTATCTATTGAAATCATCACTAACTCTCACAATATCATCTTCACCAGTGTATTCACCCACTTGAGCTTCTATGAGTACTACTGGGATTTTTCCTTCATTTGCCAATCTATGCATTTCGCCCATTTTGATATAAGTTGATTCATTTGGTCGAATGAGTTTTGTCTCATCTCCCACTGTTACTGTCGCGGTTCCACTTACAACTATCCAGTGTTCATTTCTATGAAAGTGTTTTTGGAGACTTAAACGTTTTCCTGGTTTTACTTCGATGCGTTTTATCTTATAACCTGGACTGTCTTCTAAAATAGTGTAAGTTCCCCAAGGTCTATGACCCGTTAAATGAACATTATGAAGTTCACTTTTTTGCTCTTTAAGTCTTTCTACTACTTTTTTGACTTTTTGAGAACTTCCCTTTTTGGAAATAAGTAAAGCATCGCCTGTGTCTATGATGATGCACTCTTCTATGTCAATAGTTGCGATTGTCCGCTCATGACCATAGATGAGATTGTTTTTAGAATCTATGCTTATATGTTTGGCGTTTAAAGTGTTGCCGTCTTTATCTTTAGGAAGTTCTTCATAAAGTGCGTCAAAACTTCCAACATCACTCCATGCTATGTCCGATGGTATGACTTTTACTTTGTCTGATTTTTCCATTACGGCATAATCGATGCTGTCTTCTGGGATGGCCATCATCTCTTCATGTTTGATTCTGATTAGGTTGTCTTTATTACTGTTTTCATATGCCTGAAGCGATGCTTGATACATCTGCGGTGAATGCTTTTGAAGTTCTTCTAAAAATACGCCTGCTTTGAACATAAACATACCAGAGTTCCAGTAGTAATTCCCTGCGTTTACATACTTTGTAGCTGTTTGTAAATCTGGTTTTTCATGAAAAGCTTTTACATTTTCACCCTCTACAGCCTCAATATATCCAAAACCTGTTTCAGGAAATGTAGGAGTAATACCAAAAGTTACAAGAGTGTTTTCTTGTGCCAACTCTTTTGCTTTTTGAACTACTTTTTTATATTCAGCTTCATTCTGAATGAGATGGTCCGAAGGCGTGACTAAGACTATCTCCTCTTTTTCCAAAGCCATACAAGCAAGTGCAATGGCTGGAGCGGTGTTTCTGCCTACTGGTTCTAATAAAAATTTGGTCATTGTGAGTGAAGCGAAGCAATCTTTACTTTTTTCTATGTCTTCTAGCTGGTCTAATGCTAAAAAATATTGTTCTGTATTTGATACTATAAATACGGAGTCACAAACTTTAGAATTACGCTCAACCGTGAGTTGAAAGAGTGATTTATCATTAAATAGCTTTACAAATTGTTTGGGCATGAGTGTTCGACTTATTGGCCAAAGTCTTGTACCATTACCTCCACATAATATAATATTTGTCATTTTTTGTTATTTTTCCAATTTTTAATCTTATTATTCATAGTTAAACACCCTTTTTCCCAAAAACAACCCCTGCCGTTTTAACAG
>DYTF01000076.1 GCA_020726105.1 Sulfurovum sp.
TCTGCGACTTTAACATCATAGAGAATGTCATTCATGGGGTGTCTGTACATAGGCATAGCAAGACGCTTCTCGTCCAGTACATGACCGATGAAACCAATCGTTCGACCCAAGATAAAGAATGAGTTGAGGGTACCTGATTCGATAAATTCATTGATTTCTTCTTCTGAATAGCCTAGTGCTCTCCACATATCTACCATCAAGATACCGATAGTTCCGTCTACATTGAGGATGAGATTCTCTTTTTTTGATGTTGTAAGTTGCTCGACCGTGAGTGCATAATCAAGTAAAGGTGTTGCTGGGAAATATTCACGAGCAAATTTTTTAAGACCTTCAACACGCAAATCTGGGTTTTTCAATGACTTGATTCTGTGACCGATTCCTGGAATGGGCACACCTTCATTTTTCATATAGTTCAAAAATGCCTTAGGATCCATACCGTTGTCATCTGCATGTTTGAAATATTTTGCAGCACCATCAATAGCACCACCAAATCTTGGACCAATAGTCAAAAGACCCGTAACAAGTGATTCAACGACAGATTTGCCTGCTCTTGCTGTTACTTTTGCATTGTGTGCGCCGGAGACTGCCGGACCATGATCAGCAACTGTTTTGATGACTGTTTCGATAAACTGTGTCGCCCATAAAGGGTACTGCTTCTTGAACCACAAAAGTGAGACAACATCGCCGATACCCTTGCCTGTATCTGGAGTTGCTAGAGAAGAGATAGGGAAACCTGCATAAGTTGCTTCATCTCCTCTATCGTCAGAAATGGTACAGATGAATTCTTTTGATTTTCGTACCGATGGCACTGTATTCATCTCAGGTTCTGCAACTGCCGAAATATTTAATGATTCATACACTTCTTTTATTTTTGCTGGAAGGTCATTGAATGTTGCAGGAACATAAATACCTGCATCGCTCATGGCTTTGTTTTTTGATTCGGCTGTTTCACGCTCTGCATTTGCTGATGCACCTGCATGACCAAACTGAACGCCTGAGTCATAATACTTCGCGATTGTACCAATACACCATGCGATGATTGGCTTTTTAATCTTACCTGACTTAACTGCATCAATCACTTTGTACTCTTCAGTACCACCTACTTCACCCAAAAGAATCATGTATTTTACTGCTGGGTTCTCTTCCATTCTAAGGAGGTTGTCGATAAAGACTGAGCCAACAAATCTGTCACCACCGATGGCAACACCTTCTGCGATACCATCGGCATTGATAGAAATAATGTTGGAAAGTTCGTTAAAAAGACCGCCTGATCTTGTAACCAGACCGCATGAGCCTGCTCTATGGAGTTTAGAATTGATAATGTTTTCGATTGTACCGCCAACATTTGCGATTTTAAATGCACCAGGAACAATACCTCCAACTGTAGCAGGCCCGATAACAATCACACCTGCATCACGCGCAGCTTGATTCATCCCGCGAGCCAATCTTTCAGGGATACCTTCAGCTGTAATCATGATTGAAGAGAATCCGCCGATTTGCAGTGCTTCCATGGTTACATCATAAGCAGTTCTAAATGAAGCAAAGTTCAAAAGAACATCAGCTTGCGGCTGTGCTGCTTTTGCTTCTGCAGTATTTTTGTAAAGGGGAATCATGATTTCATCAGCACCCCAGAAAAATTTCTCAAACTTACTACCACTTGTAGGTGCTACAATACCTGCTACTGAAGGTTTTTCTCTTTTAATTGTGTAATCATAGTCTAACATTCTTTGGATTGCCGTTGTGTTGTTGTTCCAAAAAATTGCCTGTGTATCTCTTGTAAATAATTGTGCCATCTTCTCTCCTTATGCCTCTACTGCCATTCTAACGATATCAGTAACATGAGTCTCTGGCCCGTATACATCTATCCAAAGACCCAGTCTATCTGCTGCTTCTTTAATGTCTTTAAGACCTTTTTCGTAATTTGGTCCACCGCGTCTAACATAAATCTTGATGCCTACATGCTTCATCTTGTCTGCATACGCTTCAAATGCTTGAATAATACCTGTAAAGGTTTTGGCAACATCCGTGAAGTTAGCGATTGCCCCGCCGATAATAAGAATCTTTTCTCTGCCTTGCGCATCTTTTTCTCTCGTCATCAAATCAAGCAGTGTTTCTGCATAAAATTTAGTCTCTCCTGTTGTCGGCCCACCTGAATACTCACCATAGTTCGCAAGGTCTTGAATGCCCGCTAGGTCAGCAATCGTATCGGCATATACAACCGATGCTCCACCACCTGCAACCATCGTCCAAATGCGCGCTTCAGGTTTAAGCAGTGTGAGCTTAAGTGAAGCACCTGTTTTTGAATCTGCTTCCTCAATAGCGAGTACTTCTGGAGACTTTTCTTCCATACCAAATGCAGTCGGGTACTCAACATTGCCCCATGCATCCACCATCATAAACCCAGCTGTGTCGTCAAGTTTTGCAACCATATCAAGCAATTCGATTTTGTTGCCTTGCATCACAAAGGGGTTGATTTCAAGGTAAGCGAAGTTTAGCTCTCTGTATGCTTTAAAGAAACCGATTGCAAATTCAGCAAATGTAGCTTTGTCTTTTTCGGCTACATCTGCAGGAATATTGGCTCTAATCTTTGCAGCTATCTCTGCTTCGGTGTCGGTAATCTTGAATGTAACTTCTGTTACTTTTTCTTCCCAACCCTCTTCTACTTCCATACCACCCTCAGCAGACATATAGAGTACATCATCATCGCCCACAACCGTTGCTGAAATGTAGTACTCTTCTTCTTGTGCATGTGGTGTAAAGGGCTCGACGATAAAATGCGTCAACATATCTACAGAAGGCTCGCCCGTTGGTGTATCACCATCAAAAGAAAAGAAAACAGACTGTTTAGTACTTGACTTTTCATCTATCCAGCTTGTTGCTTTTGCTAATAAAACATCACCTGGTTTGGCATCTTTGAACAATACCAAATTGTTTTTACCTCTTTTTCCAAAAAGCATATCTGGTTTTGCAACCAATGTTTTTTGGTTTAACCATGCATGTGATTTAGCTACTTCTGTGAGTTCTGTTCCATTTTGAACCATCGTCGTTTCATACGCATAAGTGAAGTCTGGGAAATATTTACCCCAGTGCTTTGCTAGAATTGACTTTGCGTCATACTCTCTAATCGCCTTTTGAGCCATTGAGTTCTCCTTTAATTTAGTTCACAACAGTCTATCATGTGTAAGATTTGACTTTCGTTTATCTAAGGTAAACAATATTTCCAAAATGGGCATTGTGTATTTTAGAAACAAAACAAGGGGTGTTTCTTAAAGTCCAGAGCAAGGAGGAAGATTATAGTAGATGAATTGGTAACGATATCGTCCCGGATTGCCTTCGTAACAATTTTTACCCTTTGATTTTAAATCCATTGCTATGATATAGGGGGCATAAATGGGGTATGCAAAGTGTTTTTTGGGATTGGGTGTAACATCATATAACTGTTTATGAAAAACGATAACACCTGCACTCAAAATCAAAAACAGAGTAACGACATAAAATCCGCGTTTATAGAACTTTTGGAATGCCAAGAGGCGTACTCTTAGGCTATGGTTATACACATCTAACATCACAATAACCGATATCATAACATAAGGCGCAAAGTCTGCTATGGCTACGCGTTGCCTAATAGAAAGTAGTAAAGAAAACACCAAGGCAGTAAAAGAGATGTACCACAGAAGTGTTTTATTGCCTCGCAGCAGTGTACGATACATTGCATAGACAAAATACAAAAACAACAGTGGAGAAAACACCGAAGCATAAATCCCAAATATCTCTACAAAATGCCCCTTAGGGAGTCCCCTCATACTAACACCTTTGGAAAAATAAAGAAATGCTAGCAAAAAGAAGGTAGAGAGAAAGAGAAGTTTTTTGTCTCGATACATCACGCCATATAAAAACACCGCAACAAAAAAAACAATAGAACTCTCATGGGCCAAAAAAAGCAAAACCATAATAAAAGGCAGTGCAAAAAAGTGTCCTTTTTCATAAAGCAACACAAACGCTATAATAAGAGGCAAAACGATAATAGCCACATTGGCTAGCACACTCGCAGTGAGTAGTCCTGGTAAAAACATGAAAATAAAAGTTGATAAATAAGCATCATGGGCATTGTGTAAATAGTGTTTACTGAGGAGATAAAAAAGACCGACACTTAAAAAACCAAGCAAAAGATAAAATATTCTGATGCCTAAAATACCAGGGAGCAAACCCTCACCATAGTGCATAAGTGCACTAATGACACCCTCTGGCACATAAAGAAAATTGGCTTCGTGGGGGCTTATGGGAGTGCTAAGTGCTAGATACACAATAGCTGCGCTGTAAAAAAACAGTGCGATAATAAAATACGGTTTTTTCATAAAAACCTAAAGCTTTAAAAAGTTATCCAGCATCTCATAACCATATTCGCTCATAATAGACTCAGGGTGAAACTGCACACCGTAGATAGGCTTGTCTTTGATTTGAAGTGACATAATCTCACCATCATCTTTACTATGAGATGTTGGGATAATACAGGCAGGCAAAGTCTCTTTTTTGACGATAAGCGAATGATAGCGCGTGGCCCTAAACTCCTTCGGCAAGGTGTTGAAAATCGGAGTAGGTGCATCGACCACGATTTGTGAGGTTTTACCATGCATCATCTGTTTGGCTCTGACCACATCGCCTCCAAATGCCTGCGCGATACTTTGATGCCCCAAACAAATACCAAAAATAGGTGTCGTATCTGCAAATTCTTTAATCACAGCCAGTGTCACACCTGCATCATCGGGCGTAGCAGGGCCGGGCGAGAGGATGATTTTCTCTGGATTTAGTGCTTTGATTTCCTCAATGGTTAATTCATCATTGCGTATCACCTTTAAGTCTGCTCCCAACTTCTTGCAATACTGAACGATGTTGTAGGTGAAACTGTCGTAATTATCTATCATCAAAATCATATCGGGCTTCCTTTAAATCAACTTCCCAAAAAAACTCTATCCATGTGTGTGCTTCATGCAGTGACCAAGTTGGCGATATTTTAGCGTCTTTCTTATAAAATAAAGAGGCAGTATGAACAATAAGACTTGGGTATGTCAACGCTAACACCTCCAATACCTTAACAATCGTATCCCCACTATCCACAATATCATC
>DYTF01000077.1 GCA_020726105.1 Sulfurovum sp.
CTCTTTGCTCTCTTTGGAAACCCTGTTTCTCACTCCAAATCTCCTCTTATGCATAACCTTGCCTTTAGAGCCTTTGGCTACGAGGGATGTTATGGGCGTTTTTTGCTTGAAGATGGTGAAAAGTTAAAAGAGACATTTTTCGCGCTAGGGCTTAAAGGAGCGAACATTACTGTACCACACAAAGAAGTGGCGTACCGTGCTTGTGATGTGCTAGACCCTTTTGCCAAAAAAGTGGGCGCGGTCAATACCATCGTGGAGCATGACGGTAAACTGCATGGCTACAACACAGATGCACCCGGATTTTTGAAGGCACTCTCAGAGTTTAAAAACATCAAAACCGTCCTTTTTTTGGGTGCAGGTGGCACGGCACAATCGACTTCTATCATCTTAAAAGAAGCAGGTTATGAAGTGAGCATCCTTAACAGAAGCAAAGAGCGTTTAGCACGATTCGAGACAGAAGGTTTTGCCACCTTTACTTTTGAGGACTTCACGCCTACAGCCTATGATTTGATTGTCAATATGACTTCAGCGGGGCTTGAGGACGACACACTGCCTGCTCCACTAGAACTTCTTACGCAACTCTTACCTCAAACCAAAGCCTGTGTTGATGTCATCTACGGCAAAGAAACTGCATTTTTAAAACTCGCAAAACAGTACAAAAAACCCACAAAAGATGGCTCGGATATGTTGCTCTATCAGGGTGTGATTGCCTTTGGGTATTTTACTGATGATGTCTACGATTTTGACGAGATTAAAACCGTGATGCAAAAAGCATTTGACTTCAATTAACTTTAGCTCACTACAATGAAGCCATACAAATAACCCAAGGTAAAGCATGATAAATATTTTAATGATTGAAGATGATACCGAATTTGCAGAACTTCTTTCTGAGTACCTAGCCCAATACGACATCAAAGTGACCAACTACGAAGACCCCTATCTGGGTCTGAGTGCTGGCGTAAAGAAGTATGACTTGCTCATCGTAGATCTCACCCTTCCTGGTATGGATGGTCTTGAAGTATGCAAAGAAGTTGTCGAAAAATACACCATCCCCATCATCATCTCTTCTGCTCGTTCAGACATACAAGACAAAGTAGAAGGGTTTGCTTTGGGTGCAGATGACTATCTGCCTAAGCCGTATGACCCTAAAGAGATGTATGCGCGCATTATGTCTCTGCTTAGGCGTTCTGCGCAATCGTCTCAAAATGATACGATGATGCCACAGAGCGACTTTGAAATAAAAGGTGACACAATCTATTTTAAATCAGAGGCGCTCTTGCTTACGCCCGCTGAACTCGATGTACTTTCTTTGCTTGTCAAACATCAAGGCATCACACAGTCTCGCGAACAAATCATCAACACAGCTCACAATATGAGCATCGACTCTCAAGGTAAAAGTCTTGATGTCATCATCTCTAAAATACGCTCCAAACTCGGTGACCACAAGCGCATCCAAGCCGTAAGAGGCGTTGGCTATAAATTAGTATGATTATCACTTCATTGCGCAGTAAAATAAGGGTTGTTTTTTCGATTACTCTCTTTTTACTGGTGGCACTCTTTGCCTTTTCCATCAAATATGACCATGCCATAGCAGAAGAGACCAATGTCGCGCAGGAACAGGCGATTTCGCACTACCTCTATAGCTATTATCTCAAGTACGGCAAGATTGATGAAGCGTATCTTGATGCACAAAATGTATCGCTGATTACCGATAAAGAGATGGTTGTTCAAATAGAGCATTTTTTTAAAGAAAAAGGTGAACTCAAACGCTACGCAGTCAATACCTTTCGGCTCAAACGGATTATCATCATCAACAATGACCGATTTAAGCTCATACTCGAAAATAAAAACAAAGCCAAATTTCCACTCAAGCGTGCGCTTATTTTTGCTCTTGTTTTTTTGTTGATTATTTTTTTGTATTGGTGGATTATGAAAAGTTTCAATCCTCTCACTAAACTCAAAAAGCAGATACAAACCTTCTCGCAAGGTAATCTTGACATCGAATGCAAAAGTGACAAAAAAGATGAGATAGCAGAAGTCGCCAATGAGTTTGACCATGCTGTTACGATGATACGGGAGCTTTTACACTCGCGTCAACTCTTTTTGCGTGCCATCATGCATGAACTTAAAACACCCATAGGCAAAGGGAGGCTTGTGAGTGAAATGCTACACGATGAAAAAAACAAACAACGCTTACATAGCATCTTTGAAAGACTCAATTTACTCATCGACGAATTTGCCAAGATAGAACAAATCACCTCTAAAAATTTCAATCTCACCATCAAACCTTACAAGATGAGTGACTTACTTGAAGCGAGTATTGATATGCTCATGGTAGAGCATCCAAAAAATCTCATCACAACCCATATCAACGAGGACTACAGCATCAAAGTTGACTTTGAACTTTTTACCCTTGTCATCAAAAATCTACTTGATAATGGCATTAAATACAGTGACCATAAACACATTAGTATCATCATAGAAAACAGACAAATCCAAATCATCAACACAGGTGAAGCACTCAAAGAACCGTTGGAAAACTACTTCAAGCCCTTTCATGCTTCCAAAAAAGGTTTGGGGCTTGGACTTTATATTGTTAAAAGTATTTTAGATATTCATCAGATGAACTTAGTTTACACGCGTAAAGAGTCACAAAATATCTTTACGGTGCGCTAAGAACTACTGGGCAGTTAGCGTGTCAGAGATAGTAAAAGCAAGTTCCAATGCTTGATTGGCATTGAGTCTTGGGTCGCACTGTGTGTGGTATCTACTAGAAAGGCTGTCTGAAGTGATGGGCGAAGAGGTGCTTCCTGTGCACTCGGTGACATCATTACCCGTCATCTCTAGGTGTATACCAGCTGCGATAGTACCCATCTCTTTATGGATAGCAAAAAACTGTTCTACTTCAGAGAGGATATTGTCAAAATCTCTTGTTTTGTACCCTGAGGCACTTTTTTCCACATTGCCATGCATCGGGTCACAAGACCATACAACATTTTTACCTTCATCTCTGACGCGTTTGAGTAACGCAGGGAAATAAGTTCGTATCTTGTCAGCACCCATTCGTACAATCAGATTGAGTCTTCCCTCTTCATTACGCGGATTAAGCGCTTCGATAAGTGCAATGAGTTCATCTTCAAGCATCGATGGCCCTACTTTACAGCCGATAGGGTTTTGTACGCCCCTGAGGTACTCAATGTGTGCCTCATCAAGACCACGCGTTCTGTCACCTATCCATAACATATGCGCTGAACAGTCATACCATTCACCTGTCTCGGAATCTTCTCTGGTGAGCGCCTCTTCATAGTTAAGGAGTAAGGCTTCATGTGAAGTATAGAGTGTTGTTTGGTGAAGCTGTGGCAAAGTATCGCTGTTGAGCCCACAGGCTTCCATAAAGTTCATCGCATGGTCAATCTTAGTGCTCAGTTCATCATAGCGTTTTCCAAGCGGATTGTCTTTGATAAAATCCAAATTCCACTGGTGTACTTTCTTCAAATCTGCCAAACCACCCCTTGAAAAGGCACGCACAAGATTAAGCGTTGCCGCAGATTGATAATAGGCTTTGAACATATTTTTAGGATTGGGGATTCTTGCCTCTGGTGTAAATTCAATATTGTTGATAATATCACCACGGTATGACGGTAATGAAACACCTCCAATCTCTTCAAAGTCTGAAGAGCGTGGCTTAGCAAACTGTCCTGCGATGCGCCCTACTTTAACAACAGGTTTGCCTGTACTGTACATCAAAACCATGTTCATCTGCAACATCAGCTTAAAAAGATTTTTGATATTTTTGGCATTAAAGTCTGAAAAACTCTCCGCACAGTCCCCGCCTTGAAGCAAAAATGCCTCTCCTCTGCCAGCAGCCGCCAACTTCTCTTTAAGCTTTCTTGCTTCGCCAGCAAAAATCAGCGAGGGATAGGTCTTTAGCTCGGCTTCTACTTTTTTAAGGAGTTCTTGATCTTCATAGCTTGGTTGTTGCTTGATAGGAAATTCTCTCCAGCTACAGGGTGTCCAACTCATACAATATCCTTAAAATTAAATTGGTTGATTATAGCAAAAAAAGATGAAATCAAGCTATGAGACTTATTCACAGGGGTGAAAGGGTAGTGAATAACTTTTAAGTATAATCAATATAAGTATTACTTTTTGGTTACAAATGTGACAAAATTGGCCCACTGAAACACAGTATCGACCTGTTTAAATCCTGCTTCCAAACACATCTGTATGTTTTCTTTGATGGTAAACGGAATCAAGATATTTTCAAGTGCTTCGCGCTTTTGGGCTATCTCATAACTGCTATAACCCTGCTCTTTTTTGTAGGCATAGTATATGTCTATCAACTCCTTATCGAGCTTTTTGTCTTCAAATACCACTTTTTCAGAAAAGATAAACACCCCACCCTCACCCAAGCCATCATACAACTTTTTGACAAGCTCCAAACGCTGCATTGGGCGAATAAACTGCAAAGTGTAGTTTGCTACGATGATGTCTTCATCTGTGTAATTATAACTAAGCATATCGGCCATTTCAAGCTTGATGTCCGCGCCAAATGCCTGACATTTCTGCGCTGCTCTGTCTAGCATCGCTTGGGAGTTGTCTAACCCTTTAAGGTGCATCTTAACATTCATTTGACTGTGCAAATCGAGCAAAAACTTAGCCGTAGATGATCCTAAATCGAGTACTTTTTTACCCTCTTCTTGTTGAGAAAGTATCAGTGAAATGACCAGTTTTCTCACCTCATCATAAAAAGGCACGGAACGGCTGACCATATCATCAAATACAGAAGCCACCGCTTCATCAAACTCAAACTTTTTTTCTATGGGTTTTTCAAATACTCTATCTTTCATGGTGGTATTTTAACATA
>DYTF01000078.1 GCA_020726105.1 Sulfurovum sp.
TTGATGGTGAAACAGAAGCCAAGATTATGGAGGAAATCTATACAATATGTAAAGATAAAACACTCATCGTCATCGCCCACCGCTTGAGCACGATTGAGGGGTGTGAGGATGTTTATGTTGTAGAGGATACAAAACTCAAACTAAAGCAAGAAAATGCACACAAACAATGAAACCATCAATGTAACCAAAACTTACCTGCCGAACGAGGAGAGTTGATGGCTGATGTGCTAGTGTATCATGATGGAGAGTTGGAACTTAATATCTCTGTCAATGAAGAGACGATTTGGCTCACTCAAAAACAAATAGCAGAACTTTTTGCAGTGACTGTCCCCAATATCAATATGCACATCAAGGTGATATATAAAGAAGGGGAACTTTTTGAAAATCGAACCATTCAGAAATACTTAATAGTTCAACAAGAAGGAAAGAGAGAAGTACGAAGAGAAATTGATCATTACAATCTTGATGTCATCATCTCTGTTGGCTATCGAGTCAATTCCATAAAAGCAACCAAATTCAGACAATGGGCAACATCTGTTCTTAAGAGCTACATCACTGACGGCTATGCTATCAACTCGGAAAAAATCACAAATCAAAGATTTAGAGATCTTGAAAATGATGTAGTTGAGCTTAAAGCAAAAATAGACAATATTTCAAACTCACTGGAAGACCAAACCCTTAAACCAAAACAGCACATTTTTTACGATGGACAAGTTTTCGATGCCTATCTTTTTGTGAGTGACATCATAAAAAGTGCTAAAAAATCTGTCAAACTCATAGATAACTATGTAGATGAAAGCACTTTGGTGTTGTTTACCAAACGAGATGCCAATGTGAGTGTGAAAATATATACAAAAACTATTTCAAGGCAACTACAATTAGATATACAAAAACATAATGCCCAATATTCACCCATTGAGATTGAAAAGTTTGATTTGTCTCATGATAGATTTATGATTATTGACGAGAAAATAGTGTATCATTTTGGCGCAAGCTTGAAAGATTTGGGCAAAAAATGGTTTGCTGTGTCGAAGATGGAAATTGAGAGTTTTGAGATGTCAGGGAAGTTGGAGTGATGCACAAAGCAGAGCAAGGCATCCTGCTAAGCGGTGGACAAAAACAGCGCATCGTCATCGCGCACCATTTGAGTACGATTGAGGGGTGCGATGTTCGTTATGCCGTACAAGAAGGGGGCGTGCTTGAGACTAACTGAATCTGAAGTTTTTGTTATCTTAAATGCTTTTAAAGAGGTATTTGGCGTGGGAAGCGTGTATCTCTTTGGCTCAAGAGTAGATGATACCAAACGAGGAGGAGATATTGACTTGTATCTCAAGCTTGAAAATCGTAGCAACATTTACGGTAAAAAGATACAATTTTTGTCCATCCTTCATGAAAAACTAGGCGATCAAAAAATCGATGCCATCGTAAGTGGGGATGAAAACAGGCTCATAGAAAAAGAAGCCACAGAAAAAGGGATAGAGTTAAATATGGATGTCATAAAAATAGAAAAATATTTTCACGAATGCGATAAACATATTGCTAGGATTGAGTATGCTTGCCAAAAAATATCCCCTTTCTTACCCATCAGCGCTTCTGCGTACCCACTGCTAAACGATGAACAAATCGAAGCGATCGATCAGTATCTTTTTAGGTTTGCTAAGCTTCAAGACACTATGGGCGACAAACTTTTTAGGCTTATCCTTGCTCAGTATGAAGAAAATCCACAACATTTTACTTTCATAGACGCACTTAACAGGCTAGAGAAACTAGGGTTTTTGCCAAGCGCGAAAGAGTGGCTCGTGTTACGAAAGATACGCAATGAAATAGCACATCAGTACGACGACGAACCCGAAGAGATGAGCCAAGCGATTAACCATATTTTGGGACAAAAGGGGATTATTGTTGGTATCTATGGACACTTTAAAAATCGGTATAAAGGCGCTAAAAATGCATAAAAATACACTGATGGGATTTATGCCGATAGTTGAGCGATTCATAAAAGTATTTTTTGTGTGGGAGTTTAAGATATGAAAATAGCATGTTTTTCTATGGTCAGGAATGAGTCTCTTTTGATACGAAATTTTATTGAACAGGCAAATGAATTTTTTGACTACCTATACATTTTAGACCATGACTCAATGGACAATACGGTAGATATTATAAGCAAACGAGCAAATCAAAATACGCAACTTTTTTTCTTAAAATCCACAGGGTACCCTCAGTCGGAAGCCACAACTTTTTTTGCCCGTAAAATTTTTAACGAAACAGATGTTGATTATTTATTTTTATTGGATGCTGACGAATACCTTCCTTTTGACAACAGGCAGGAATTGGAAATTTTTCTCTTAAAGCATCAATCAAGTGATGTTATTGATATGTATTGGTGCAATCTATCTCCTGCGGACTTAAATAGCAATGATGTTTTTTCAGGAAATTTCTCATACTCGGCAACATCAAGAATAAACTCAAAAGTAGTCCTATCAAAGTCAGTTAATAAAATTTCTAACTGGCAAATAGTGCAAGGAAATCATGCCCTTGTAGTGGACATGAATATCAATATGGTGACCACCATATCTGAACAGCCACTTTATCACATACCGATACAAAACATGACACAACTGTACCTAAAGATGCTAGCAGGAACGATAAGACTACAAGGCTCAAAAATACTTCGCATAAGGAGACAGGGGACTCACTGGGAAACTTATGCTAAATTTCTCTCTTCAAATGCTTTTAGTAATGATGATATTCTTGCTATGATTTTTTTTTACGGAGAGTCGCACGCTCTCTCTGCACAACCTAAAACCTTAAGCTTTTCATTCCCTTATATAAAAGAAAGAAAAAATCCTACTCATAGCATAAATGGTCATTTGATTGGTATCATTCAACAGCTATTTCCATGCTTTTTCTAAATATGAAAGTTCTAATTATGTCATTACTGATACTGGCGGCAGGATTATAGTTAAGCATGATGTCTCTTATGTGGAGTGGTTTTTAAAGCTTGCTCGTATGATTTTAGCAGGCAATTACTACAAAATGAAAGCCTATGCAAAAAACTACTTTTAGGACAAAAATAATGTATGAAGATAAAGATCAAAGCTATTATTTTTCAAGTGTTAGGGATGACTTGATTGGGCTTATTCCAAAGTCATGCGGGGAATGCAACATACTAGAGATTGGGTGTGGTAATGGAGCAACGCTCCATAAACTAAAGCAGTTGGGTGTCGCTAAAACAACAACAGGCGTTGAGCTTTTTCCCACAAAAGACAATTATTATAGTGTGATAGACCATATTTTTTTAGAGAATGTTGAAAGTATCCTTTTTCCCTCAGCTATGTACAATTCTTTTGATGTGGTCATCATGGGCGATGTCATAGAGCATCTGGTTGATCCATGGAGTGCATTAAAAAAAGTTTCAAATCTTCTTAAATCAGATGGATTAATTCTCCTAAGCATCCCAAATATCCGATATTATTTGGCTTTAAAGTCAATCATAATTAATGGCGATTTTAAATATGAAGAAACAGGTATTTTGGACAAAACACACTTGCGATTTTTCTGTAGAAAAAATGTTTTTGAATTGCTAGATAGTGCTGGGCTAAAGGCTGAGACGATAACCTCTGCTTTTGATACGGAAACCATAAGGAGCAAAAAATATATTCTCGACAAAATGACTTTTGGAATGTTGCATGATTTTTTTATCTATCAGTTTCTTGTGGTTGCGAGAAAGATTTAGGGGCAGCTACCATGTCACAAATTCCTCTTATTTCGATAGCTATGGGAACATACAATGGTGAAAAATATTTAAAAGAACAGCTTGACAGTATTTATGCACAAACTTATACAAATATTGAAGTTATCGTCACCGATGATTGTTCTAGCGACACAACGGTAGAAATTTTGGAACAATATGCCAAATCACACGGGCTAAGATATTTCGTTAATGAGCATAATCTTGGTTTTGTAAAAAACTTTGAGAAGGCTATCTCGTTATGTTTAGGACAATATATTGCACTAGCAGACCAAGATGATGTATGGGAAAAGGAGAAAATTGAGTTTTTGGTTCGACATTTGGGCGGTTCTTCACTTATTCATTCGGACGCTAGTCTAATCAATGATGCTGGAGTCGTTTTTTCCTCCTCCTATACTCGCTACTCGAAAAAAGTACTCCACAAAGATATTTTTTCTTATCTTATGGGTAACAATGTAACTGGGTGTACAGCATTATTTTCACGCGAACTACTTGATTTTGCACTCCCCTTTCCTGAGGGCATATTTGCGCACGATTGGTGGCTTGCCGTATGTGCGTTTAAAAATGGCAGGATTGTCTATTGTGATTATCCATTGATTCGGTACAGGCAACATGCTTCCAATCAAATTGGTGCAGCCAATTCTAAGCACATTCATCCCCTCGAGGCGCGAGAAAAAGCGTTTAAAAAAACAGCCATGTCGTTACAGGCACTGCTGAATGCCTCTTTTTTTTCTACACACGAAAAGCAATTTATAGTGCAACTTATTCAGTATTACAATGATTTTTTCACTAAAATGATACGATTTCATTCATTCGTATTTCATTTTCGTTATTTTCGTTATTTTAATGAAGGTAAGCCTTTTTTGTACCAACTTGTAGGTCTTTTCTTATCGTTATTTGGAGAAAAAATACAGAAACAGTTATGGAGACTTATCGGCAAATGAAAAACATCACCTTCCTCACCAAATACACCTCACAGGGTGCCACAAGCCGCTATAGAAGCT
>DYTF01000079.1:0-2371 GCA_020726105.1 Sulfurovum sp.
GATGAAATCCTAAAAAAGATGGGCAAAGACATCACCGCTTTGCGGGGTGTGCTAGACGATACGAGAGTCAGCGGAGCGCTCCTACAGAGAAAAAGCGCCGTCGACGACTACGAGATATATATAAAAGAAGACGACAAAAACGCCAAGATTTTAAAAGAGTTTTTCACAAACACAAAAAAGTCCGCAATATTCAACGCCATCTTCGACTCCGTACTTTTTGGCTATTCCGTATCCGAACTCTATTGGGAGCAAAACGGCGCAATGCTTCTACCCACAAAGATAGTAGCAAAACCTCAGGAGTGGTTTGGCTATAGAAGTGGCGAATGGGTGTTTTTGACAAAAGAGCAACAAGACGGCGTACCGTTGCCGCCAAACAAGTTTTTGATTTGTTTATCTGAAGCTAGCTATACAAACCCATATGGTAAAAAGTTACTTAGCAAACTGTTTTGGTATGTGGTATTTAGAAAAGGCGGGTGGAAATTTTTCTATGGCTTTGTAGAAAAATACGGTATGCCGTGGTCTATAGGGAAGCTACCGCGAAACGCCCCTGCAGACGTGCGCGACGATATGGCGCAAAGGCTTGATGACATGGTGCAGTCTGCTGTGGCAATCATACCCGACGACTCAAGCATACAGTTTTTGGAGACCGCGAAAGCAAAAGGCGATATTCATAGCGGATTTTTGGAGGAATTAAATACAGAGATAGCCATCGCCATATTGGGGCAAAACCTCACAAGCGAGGTCAAAGGCGGGAGCTACGCCGCCGCACAGACTCACGCAGGAGTAGCCGAGGCCATAGAAAAAGCCGATAGAGCACATATAGAAGAATATCTAAACGAGCTGGTCAAAATCATCTATATAGTCAACAGCTGGGAGACCCCACCGAGGATAAAGCTAGTCAAAAGCGGGGACATAGACGACGCACTAGCCCAGAGAGACGCAAAGCTCTCCGCACAAGGGGTTAGATTTAGCAAAAACTACTATATAAAAAGTTACGGCTTTGAAGAAGACGACATCGAAGTAGATATTGCCTCTGTCACCACCGGCAAAGCCGCTAGTGACGGCAAAAGTCAGGAGTTATCCACTCCCGAACCCTCCAATATTGCCTCTGTCACCACCGGCAAAGCCGCTAGTGACGGCAAAAGTCGGGAGTTATCCACTCCCGAACCCTCCAAAACCGCACAAACACCGCCAGACGCAGAAAAAAGCTCATCATTTACCGAGAGCCAAAGCACAGCGCCAGACTTCCAGGAGACGCTAGACAGTAACCTCACGGAGCTTTTGGCGACAAAGGAAGTCGCGGATTCTCTCACAGCTATCATCTCCCCGATACTAGAGTCGTTGCAAGCTACAGGCGACTACAACGAAGCGCTAGACGCTTTGGCAGAGGCGTTCCCAAAGATGGATAATAGCGCCCTCCAAAAGACTTTGGAACGGGCTATATTCGCATCAGAGGCGGCTGGATATGTCGGTTGAGTTTTCGCTCGCTATGGAGCCCAAGCAGGCCATAGCCCACTTCTCCAAAAAAAAGGTCGTAGAGACCGAAAGATGGGATGACCTAAAGAGAGAAGCACACGCCAAAGCTTTTACAGTCGCGAGAAGCGCCGGATACGACATAGTAGGCGATATATACGCCTCCCTGCTAGAGGCACAAAAAAGCGGCGAACCAAAAGAAGTATGGATGTCAAAGCTAGAGCCACTCCTCGCAAAAAAAGGGTGGATAGGCACAAAAGAGGACGCAGACGGCAATGTAATAGAGCTAGGCACACCAAGGCGGCTAGAGACCATATATCAGACCAATATCCAAAGCGCCTATATGGCAGGGCAATGGAAAGGTATGTGGGAAAATAGAAAAAACCGCCCATACCTGATGTACAACGCAAAGCACGACGGCAAGACAAGACCATCTCATATCGTGCTAGACGGCAGGGTTTACCATGCCGCAGACCCTTTTTGGGATACGCACCTACCGCCAAACGGCTACAGATGCCGTTGCGGCGTAATAGCGCTAAACGACAAAGACCTGCAAAAGCTAGGCAAAAGCGTAGAGACCCCACCACCGCTAGAAACTATCAAAACAATCAACTCCAAGACAGGGGAGGTATATGAGACAAAAGCATATAGGTACAAAGGCGCAGATGGAAAAGATGTACTTTCAAAGCCAGACGTAGGGTTTGATTACAACATCGGCAAAGAGGGGCTTTGGAAGAGCGAAAACATATCTCTTTGCAACGGCTTTGAGTTTGCGGAGAAGTGCCCGGGGCAAAAAAAGTTTGATGCGTTTGGTTTGCCAAAGTTGCAGGAGATAGACAGCTCTTTTTATTTACCTACTCCAAAGATTATCACACAGTCACCGTCAAGGGAGTTAGCT
>DYTF01000079.1:2471-4695 GCA_020726105.1 Sulfurovum sp.
TTTTTATTTACCTACTCCAAAGATTATCACACAGTCACCGTCAAGGGAGTTAGCTGTAGTCGCATTGGCGCAGGCAATATTGGGTCAAGATGAAATGCGAATAATAAAAACCCCAATAGAGCAGGTGCTATTTACCAAAGACAATCTCCCACACATGGTTGCAAAAACAGAAAACGCAAGAGAGCGTTACGCTAACTTTATTATTCCAGCTCTTGAAAAACCTTTAGAGATTTGGCTAACACAGTTTTCAGATGGGACGTTAAGACCACAATATATAGCTCTTTTTGATGAGCCAAAAGCTCTGTTAGTCTCTACTATAGACAAAAATGGAGTGGTGCTGTACAACTTTATGCAGTCTGAATTTGCGGACATGAATAGAAATAGAATGGGAATTTTAGCGTGGAAGAGATACTAGGCGGAAAGCCCTCACCCCTACTCTTTATCAGGAAGGTAAACGTCGCTGTTCTCTTTTATGGCGCCCGAACGCAAAAGAGTCATCGCACTTTCCGCTTAACAACATTATATCAAAAAAGGAGATAAAAGAATGCTTAAAAAAATAGATTATCAGCTAGCCTTCAACGACGAGTTTAAGCTACCCATACTAGACACTACAAAATGGAGCCACAGATATTTAGGAGCCCGAAAGCTGGGGGTAACCACAGCAGAGGCGGTAAGCATAGTGGGCGGACATCTACGCATAACAACCTACAAAGATCAAACAACAGGCAAAATATATACCGGAATGATAGGCACAGAAGCCAAGTTCGACAGCCGCTACGGCTACTTTGAAGCCCGCGTCCGCTTCCCGCGAGCCACAGGTATGCAAGCCGCATTTTGGCTCCAATCCGCCACTTATGGGCAGACTATAGGCGACCCCGAGCACAGCGGCATAGAAGTAGACATAGAGTATATCTACAAAGAGCCCCAAAAACTACACTTCACCACGCACTGGGACGGCTACGAGGCAGATACAAAGAAAAACTACGGATACCTACAAAGTCCGAGCCTAAGCGACGGCGACTGGCACACGATCGGAATATGGTGGAGAGAAGAGACCGAGGGAGTTGGCAATATAGGCGTATACGAGTTCTACGTAGACGGCAACATGGTACACAAAAAAAATAAGCCCATATCAGCGGCTATGCAATATATAATCGTCTCATGCGAAGTTACAGAGTGGGCGGCTCCTGTAGACGAAGCGGCTCTCCCCACATACTTCGATGTGGATTACGTCCGCGTATACCAAAAAAGAGAGGAGGTTTAGAGTGGCAGATTTTGAACAAGCAATACCCCGCCTTTTGGCAAAAGAGGGCGGACTAACAAACGACAAAGAAGATAGAGGCGGCCAAACCAAATACGGTATTACAAAAAAAGGCTACCCACACCTAGACATAGCGGCGCTCACGAAATCACAAGCCTCCGCAATCTACAGGGCAGACTATTGGAACAAAATGCGCCTAGATGAAGTTGAGAGCCAGGCAAAAGCTACTCTCTTATTTGAGATGGGCGTAAATTTTGGAATTGTGACCGTCATAAAGATGGCGCAAAACCTCATAGACGCAGACGCAGACGGCATAGTAGGTGCGAAGACGCTAGCCGCCATAAACAACCTCGAAGAAGCTCTATTTATAGTCGCCCTAAAGCTAATGGCGGTGGATAAGTACAGGCGGATTTGCAATAACAATAAAACTCAAAAAGCGTTCTTGCTCGGTTGGCTAAATAGGATATTTTCATGAGCTGGTTAGGTGATTTGGTAGGCGGTAGCGCCGGAGAGATAATAGAGAGTATAGGAAATGTAGCAGATAAGTTCATCACAACCGACAAAGAGCGCGAAGAGCTAGAAATAAGCAAAACCCGCCTAGAGCTAGAAGAGTTCCAAATAGAGGTAATAGACAGGACAAGCGCAAGAGAACGAGAGACAAAAATTAATGAGTCAGCAAACAGCGCATGGCTCG
The DNA here is from genome assembly GCA_020726105.1 of Sulfurovum sp. Classification (GTDB taxonomy): domain Bacteria; phylum Campylobacterota; class Campylobacteria; order Campylobacterales; family Sulfurovaceae; genus Sulfurovum. The sequence continues at coordinate 4,427 of DYTF01000079.1, forward strand.
CCAAAAACATCGCTAGCTTCTTAGCAATAGGGTGTTTAGCTCTCACATTTGGCATGTTCTATCAGGTATTATATATGGAAATCAAACCAGAAAACAAAGACGTAATCATCTATATACTAGGAGCCCTAAGCTCCATAAGCGTCCAAATAATCGGCTACTATTTCGGCTCAAGCATCGAAAATAAAGAAAAAACCGAACTACACTCAGGAACACCAAAGTGATAGATATAACAGGCGGCGAAACCTTGCAAAACAAGCTCGCCGCCCTGA
>DYTF01000026.1 GCA_020726105.1 Sulfurovum sp.
CTCAACGAGATGGAAGCAGACCACATAACACCGTGGCATGAAGGCGGGAAAACAGAAGCAAATAACTGTCAAATGTTATGCAGAGAATGCAACAGACGAAAATCGGGGAAGTAGACTCAATAGTAAGCGGTGAATGTTTCGTAAATTGGATACAGTTTATCCATCAAGTCTATACGGATGTGTTGTATTTTAATTGGACTAACTTTTGGTATAATTTTCTGACAAAGGATAATCCTATGACTAAAAATGAAGCCATACAAAAACTTAAAGAATTTAAAGAAAAAAATGCTGATAAGTATGCCATAGATCAGATTGGTATATTTGGGTCTTTGGCAAGAGATGAGGCAAGAGACGATAGTGATATAGATATATGTTTCAAATCAAAAGTTGCAGATATGTTTATGTTGGTTCATATCAAGGATGAGTTAAGTACGCTATTTTCTAAAAGTGTAGATATAGTCAGAGTACGAGAAAAAATGAATCCGTATCTGAAGAACCGCATCAGCAAAGAAGCTATCTATGTATGATAAAACTTTGGTTTTAGAAATATTGCAACAAATTTCTGATGCCATTAAAACTATTGAGCAAAGATTTGAGCCGATAAAAGATGTGAATGACTTTACGGATACTCCCTGGGGTATGGAAAAGCTTGACAGTATTTGTATGTTGCTTATTGCCATTGGAGAGAGTCTTAAAAATATTGATAAGGTGACTGATAAAAGTTTATTTTTAGCGTATCCTGAGGTTGATTGGCGAGGTGCAAAAGGCATGAGGGATATTATTTCCCATCATTATTTTGACATAGATGCTGAAGAGATTTATAATGTTTGTGAAACAAAATTATCAGGACTTCTTATAGCCATTGAAGTCATGATGGAACGAATGAAGTAAACCAACTGATACAAGATGTGTATATTTAGTTTTTTGAAGTTTGAAAAACCAACCCATCCTTAACCACATACGACTCCGACATATTGACCGCGTGGTAGATGATGGTGCCGTATTTTTTGCTGTAGTATTGCAGGAGGAGTTTTTGGAGAGTGGGTTCGGTGGATGGGGTGAACCAGCCGTTGTTGCTGAGGGCTATCATATTTTGAGGTCTGTTTCCGTTTGCGTCTTTGCTGTAGAGCTTCTCTGAAGTGGCTTCAAAGCAGATGGCGTTGCGGTAGCGAACACCGTCTATGAGGTAGTCAGTTGTGTGAGAGCTTGCTTTGTAGTCCACTGCGCCATCATAAAAGACTTTATTGACCCAGTCACTTAGAAAATCAGGCAAAGGGTTGGTTTCACCAAAAGGAACGAGTACCACTTTATTAGCAACCGTGATGGTGTTGTCTGTGAAGATGTACGCAGAGTTTCGAGGCGTTTTGCCGTCCCAGTACAGCCCTCCTGTGACGATGGAGATGTGTTCGGCTCTTTTTTGTAAGGCATCCATAAGGTCTTGTGAGTGGTTGAGAAAAACAGGAAATACAGACTCAGATAGAACCACTAGCTTTTTGTTTGCCCCGATGGCAGTATCGATGGCATCAAGTAGGGTTTGGGTATGTGTGGCTTGCATACGCTTATCCCATTTCTCACTTACGGTGGTATGGGTGGTGATGAGTGCGATGTCTTGTGTAGGTGGGGTTGTGGTGTGCACAGAAGGCTCATACGCAAAAAGTAGTAATACAAGCGCGTAGAAGCGTTGGAAGTAGATGCTAAGAGAGATGGCAAGAAGTACCAGCGCAAACTGCCACTTTTGGATGCCGAGGTAGCTCTCCACAAACATCAGTTCAGGTTTGAGCCAATCAAATGAAAAAAAGTGGACATAACTCAAAACCAAAAGCCCTAAGGCTTTAATAAAGACCGTGGGGATGGGGATTTTGGATGTGATTTTCTCAGCAGCCCATGCAACACCCCAAAAAAGTCCTCCATAAGCAAACATGATAAATGCTATCTCTAGGGGTGCAGCCCAGATTAAATGGTAGTGCCAAAGGCTTATCGCAATCCACCAAAACCACAAAAATCCGATGCCAGCGCCTGCTGTAAGCCAAACGGCTCTGTCTTCTTGCAAAAGCAGATAGAGCGCCATGATTCCCATAAAAGTGTTAAGTAAAGGCGTAGAGAAATCCCAATAGTTAAGATAGATAAAGGCAGAGGCAAAAAGAGAAATCAACAAGCCTCTTGTTAGTACAAAGGTGTTAAAATAATCGCTAATTTTACTCACAAAGGCTTTCCATGGAACAACTCGGCTCATTTTTACCTCTTATTATTTTGTTTGCAATTTTTTATTTTCTTATCATCAGACCACAACAGCAACACCAAAAAGCACATAAAGCAATGCTTGAGAGTCTAAGTAAAGGTGATACTATCATCACAACGGGTGGGCTTATTGCGGAGATTGTAAAGCCTGAAGCAGATTTTATCAAAATCAAATTAAACGAAGAGACAATCGTTAAGCTTGACAGAGCCTATGTTGCAAAAAAGGTTGAGTCTGGTGAAGTCGCTTAATTTTAGAGTCATACTGTTTATTGTTGCCTTCATTTTTGGGGTGGTTTTTTCTGTCCCTTCTTTGATGCAAAGCGAGAGTGGTAAAAAAGTTACACTAGGACTTGACCTTCAAGGTGGTCTGCATATGCTTTTGGGCGTTAAAAATGAAGTTGCTATCGAATCACGCATCAAATCTACGGCTGCATCCGTGAAATATCTTTTTGATGATAAAGAGATTATTGTTGATGACTTGCATGTGACCGAAAGTGGGGAGATTGTATTTGAACTTCTTGATGGTGATGATGTGCAAAGAGTCAAAAAGCTTCTTGCAAAAGAGTTTGAGAGTATGGAGATGCAGGAAAGCGGGCTCATCTTTACCTTGACTATGACAGAAGCAGAAAAAGAACGCATCAAAAAATATGCCATAGAGCAAGCAGTAGATACTATTAGGGGCAGACTGGATTTGTTTGGACTCTCTGAGCCGACAGTAGCAAAGCAAGGTGAAGACAAGATATTGGTGGAAGTGGCTGGCATTAAAACGGCAGCAGACGAGCAAAGAATCAGAGACCTCATAGGTAAAACAGCAAAGCTTGAGATGTTGGCAGTCGATGAAGATTTTGCTGCTAGGGTCAATACGATGAGCGAAGACGAGGCTAACTCACGCGGTGATGTCATTTTGACCGATATCAAAACACCAGAAAAATATCTCTTAAAAGCAATCCCAATACTTGATGGTTCGATGCTGACTGATGCCACAGTGGGATACGGTGAAGATAATCTCCCAACCATTAATTTTACGCTCAATAGTCATGGAGCTAAAATATTTGGAGATTTTTCTGCTAAAAGTGTAGGTAAAAGAATGGCTATTGTACTTGATGGAAAAGTCTATTCTGCCCCTTCAATCAATGAGAGAATAGGTGGTGGAAGAGGTCAAATATCTGGTAACTTTAGCACAGAAGAAGCCCATGATGTGGCTATTGCGCTTAGGAGTGGTGCGTTGCTTGCGCCTGTTGTCATCGAAGAGAAAAGAAGTATCGGTTCGAGTTTAGGGGCTGAGAGTATTTCTGCGGCTTCATTTGCGTTGATTGCAGGTTTTGTGGCGGTATTTATTTTTATGTTGGTTTATTATCGTACGGCAGGGCTTATTGCCAATATCGCACTCTTGGCAAATTTATTTTTGATTTTAGCCGTTATGTCGTTATTTGGCGCGACACTCACGCTCCCTGGTATGGCAGGTATTGTTCTAACCGTAGGTATTGCGGTGGATTCCAATATTATTATCAACGAGAGAATCAGGGAGCTGTTGCATAAGGGTGTTGGCGTCAGAAAAGCACTTAAAGAGGGGTATGAAAAAGCGATGAGAGCTATTTTGGATTCAAATGTGACCCAAGTGCTTGTTTGTGTGGTGCTTTATGCTTATGGCACGGGAGCTATTAAAGGTTTTGCATTGACACTAAGCATCGGAATATTGGCTTCCATGTTGACTGCTATCGTGGGAACTTATGGTATTTACCAAATGCTGTTGCCAAGACTCGAAAAAGCCAAGAGCTATAACACTTGGTTTGGAATCAACAAGGATAAATAATGGAACTATTTAAAGTTAGAAACAAAGTCTATAATATACTTGAAAAGGGTAAGATATTTTTCATTTTATCCATGCTTGCATTTGTTGTAGCTATTGTTTTGGTTCTTACCAAAGGATTGGCACTAGGGATTGATTTTGCTGGTGGTACAGTCGTGCAAGTACAATATGACAAAGCACCAAATTTGGATACTATTCGTTCAAAATTGAGCCAAAATCAGTTATTTGAAAAAGCAACAGTGACGCCTTATGGAGACAAGGGTGAAATTGTTATTAAAACACCCGTATCAAGCCAAAAAGTAGAGAGAGACGCTAGCGACATCATCAGAGAAGTGTTGGTAGGTACGGGAAATTTTGATATTAGAAAAGTTGATATTGTGGGTCCAAAAGTTGGTTCTGAGCTACGCACAAAAGGGCTGACTGCATTTGCATTGGCTTTAGGCGTGATACTCTTATCTGTATCATTTAGATATGAGTTTCGTTTTGCTCTAGCAGGTGTTGTGGCACTTATTCATGATATCGTCATCACAATGGGTGCCATATCACTGTTTGAAATTGATGTCAATTTGGAAACTATTGCTGCTATTTTGACGATATTGGGTTATTCTATCCATGATACGATTATTGTTTTTGATAGGGTACGCGAAAATATGAGCGAGAGTAAAAGCAGCGACTTGAAAGAAATCATCAATGAAGCAGTAAGCAGAACACTCTCGCGGACGATTCTGACATCATTTACACTCTTTTTGGTTGTATTGATTTTGTATATTTTTGGTGGAGAGATGATGCATAGCTTCAGTTTCCCGATGCTTATTGGCGTAACGGTTGGAACCTACAGTTCTGTTTTTGTGGCCGCTCAACTTGTTATATGGAGTGGCTTTAGCGTCAATAGCTATAGAGAAAAACAAGCTGACAAACTCAAGCGAGCAAGAGAAAAAGATAAAATGCGCGCCATGTACGAGAATGGCAGAGTGTAAGTCTTAAGGGTATCGGGAGTATTTGCATGCATAGAAGTTTAAATAAGTCATGCATCATTACTATGCCCACACTAGACGGTGTGGATAGTGAAGCAAAAAGAGAAGAGATACAAGCCTATTTTGACACCTGCTACAAACGCTATGAGTCACTCTTTAGACTCATAGCCGACCACAATGCCTATTATCAAAAGGCAGATTCACTTCGTCATCCACTTATTTTTTATTATGGTCATACGGCTACCTTTTTTATCAATAAACTTAAACTCGCCAAAGTGATTGACACTCGTGTAGATGCTGAGTTGGAATCGTTGTTTGCTGTGGGCGTTGATGAGATGAGTTGGGATGACTTGAATGAAGCACATTATGAGTGGCCTAGCCTTGAAAGAGTGCAGGCATACCGAGATGATGTCTATGTTTTAGTGAAAGAAGTCATCGCGTCATTGCCACTGATGCTCCCTATCACAGAGGAGTCCCCGTGGTGGGTGATATTGATGGGGATTGAACATGAAAATATCCATCTGGAGACTTCATCGGTACTGATACGACAGTTGCCCTTGGAGAACACCAGAGAAGATGAGGCATGGAAAGCGTGCACGCAGTACACCGATGCCCCACAAAACAGCTGGATAGAAGTTTTAGCTGGCTCTGTTGTCTTGGGTAAAGACCATGAGGCAAAACTTTTTGGCTGGGACAATGAATACGGCAAGCATGAGGCACACATACCATCATTCAAAGCAGCAAAATACCTCACTTCCAATGCAGAGTTTTTGGCGTTTGTCCAAGAGGGAGGGTATGATGAGGATGCCTACTGGTGTGAAGAAGGCAGAGCATGGAGGGATTATACAAGGGCAGAACATCCGATGTTTTGGCGAAAATCTGCACAGGGATATGTCTTGCGAACTCTTAGCAAGGAGATAGTCTTGCCTCTAAGTTGGCCTGTCGAGGTCAATCATCTTGAGGCGAGTGCATTTTGTGTATGGAAGAGCCAAAAAGAAGGGGTACGGGTCGTCTTACCCACTGAAGATGAGTATGTCAGGCTTCGTGATGCAAGCGGCGTTCCTGCCTATCTGGAGTGGACGGTAGCAGATACAAACATCGCAGCCATCAACCTAGAAACATTTGCTTCAAGTGTCCCTGTCAACACCCATAAACACGGAGATTTTTATGATGTCATTGGGAATGTGTGGCAACACTCGCGCACACCGATGTATCCTTTTGACGGCTTTAAGGTGCATCCTGTCTATGATGATTTTACCGTTCCTATATTTGATGCCAAACACAAGCTCATAAACGGTGGCTCATGGATAAGTTGTGGTAATCTTGCCACACAAAAAAGCCGTTACGGGTTTAGACGACATTTTTATCAACATGCAGGATTTAGATATATACAGAGTAATTATAAAGAAAAAGTGAGGGTAAATATGTACAACACCGATACGATTATTGCGCAGTATTGCCATTTTGGCTGGGGAGAAAATAGTTTGGGTGTAGAAAATTACCCTACTGCTTGTGCCCATAAAGCATTGGCGTATATGAAGACGCAACCCAAGAGAAAAGCCTTAGATATTGGGTGTGCGATTGGGCGAAGTAGTTTTGAGTTGGCGCGTGGTTTTGATGAAGTTATAGGCGTAGATTTTTCTGCACGCTTCATACAAGAGGCAGGAGTGCTGAAAGACGAAGGTATTTTACGCTATAGCATCAAAACCGAAGGTGATTTGGAGCAGTTTTATGAGGTCAATCTTGAAACTTTTGGCTTGGGCGAAACACGGCAAAAAGTCTCTTTTTGGCAAGCCGATGCCTGTAATCTGAAGTCAATCTACAAAGAGTTCGACTTAATTTTTGGCGGCAATCTCATAGATAGACTCTATGACCCACAAAAGTTTTTGGAAGATGTCGCACACCGTTTGGTTGAGGGGGGTATGCTTATTCTTACTTCGCCTTACACATGGCAAGAAGAGTCCACACCCAAAGAAAAATGGATAGGTGGCTACAAAAGAGATGGTGAAGCTGTTTCAACACTTCAAGGGCTTAAGGAGATGTTAGGTGGTGATTTTGTACTCATCGTTACAGAGGATGTCCCTTTCGTGATACAAGAGACAGCACGCAAGCATCAGCATAGCATCGCGCAGATGAGTGTATGGCAAAAGAGGATACATGCAGGGCTTTGAAGCGCTAGAGCGAAAAGGAACTTATAGCGTCAAATATGATGAGGCAAAAAAGAAATTTGGCACAGATGACCTGTTGCCCTTGTGGGTAGCCGATATGGATTTTGCTTCAGCACTTTGTGTGCAAGAAGCAGTACAAAAACGCGCTTCACACCCTCTTTATGGCTACACAGTGTATCCGCCACGCTATGATGAAAGCATCAGCTCTTGGATGCAAAAACGCTACGGGTTCAAGATAGAAAAAGAGTGGATAGTGCCATGCTACGGGGTAGTACCTTCATTGGGTTTTGCCATTTCTGCTTTCAGTCAAGAAGGCGATGGCATCCTCATCCAAACCCCTCTATATCCTCCATTTGCCTCAAGCATCAAACACAAAAAAAGAGTGATACTTGATAATACTTTAGTGTACGATGAAGGGTGTTATACCATCGATTTTGATGATTTTGAAGCCAAAGCATCTAAGGCCAAATTGTTTTTGCTTTGCTCACCGCATAACCCCACAGGAAGGCTTTGGAGCAAAGAAGAACTGGAGCAGATGATAGTGATTTGCATTAGACATGATGTGCTCATAGTCTCCGATGAGATTCATGCTGATATTGTCTATGATGGTGTACACCATACTTTGGGAAAATTTGAGCAGATAGCTAGGCAGTGTATCATCTTCAATGCACCTTCAAAAAGCTTTAATATCGCGGGACTTAATACCTCTTATGCTATTATTCCTGATGTAAAAATACGCCATGCCTATGAAATAGAGCAAGCCAAGTCGGGCATCACAAACCCCAATCCTTTTGGCATAGAAGCACTCATGGCTGCCTATGAGGGCGGTGAAGTGTGGCTTGAGACACTCAAAGAGCACCTCAGACAAAACAGAGCGTATGTGCAAACTTTTTTGACGCAACACAAGCTACCCATCGTGCCTGTACCTACAGAAGCGACTTATCTGATGTGGCTTGACTGTAAGGGTTTAGGGCTTGAGCATGAGGCATTGGTGGATTTTTTTGTAAAAAAAGCAAAACTTGGACTCAACGATGGTGAAAGTTTTGGCAAGGCAGGAGAAGGGTTTATGCGCTTAAACATAGGCACATCTCTTGAAATACTCAAAGAGGCGATGATGAGAATGTATAACGCACATAAGGATAAAGAGTGAGAGCGATAGGTGTATTGTATGTGCTGTTGTCAGCTTGGCTTTTGGCGATGCCTGCGGGCATTGAGTCTTGTTTAAGAAAATCAGGACTAAGCAGCAAAGATGTCAGTATCTACATCAAAGAGACAGGGCCAGATGGAAACATCATAGCGACACTAGCAGAGAATCAATCCCGTGTACCAGCTTCGGTCATCAAGGTCATGACGACCTATGCATCGGTGTTGAAATTGGGGTTTGACTACCGATTTCCCACAGAGTTTTACCGAAGTGGGAGCGTTCGTAATGGTGTGCTTGAGGGTGATTTGCTCATCAAGGGAAAAGGTGACCCTACACTTAGAGCAGAGGATTTGCCTGGTATCGTCAAACGCATCAAAGAGCAGGGCATCCGAAAAATAACGGGCAATATCATCATCGACAGAAGCTACTTTGATGTGGGCAATAAAGACAACTCTGGTTTTGATAAAAACATCTACAGTCCCTATAACGCGATGCCCGATGGCATGATGTTTAATGAACGCATCAGCACCGTTTGTGTAACACCTAGAAAAAATCAGGTCAGCCAAAAAACAATCGATGGCAGCTATAAGGTCGTCAACCGACTCAAGCCCGTAAACCAGCCCTGCTCAGGTAGATACGCATGGCCAGCAGTTACAGTAAATAAAAGCGCCAACATTCCTGTAGTTACATTTTATGGTTCTATCTCAAGCCGTTGTGGTACGAGCAACATTTGCCAAGTGATTACTAAACCGTACCTTTCGTTTTATTACGCACTCAAAGACAAGCTTGCAAAAAGCGGAGTACAAGTAGGTGGCACAATGCACCTTCGCACTATCCCACCAAATGCTACGATGCTTTTTGCGCACTACTCGGAACCTTTGGAGTCCATCATCTCTAGCACGGCTAAAAAAAGTAACAATCTTTTTGCCAGACACCTCATGCTGAATCTCGGTGCGCAGATGTATGGGACGCCAGCAAGGCTCAACAAGGGAAGAAAAGCGGTAGTTCAGACACTCAAAGAGAGTGGTGCTATCGAAGGAAATATCAAGATAGATAATGGAAGCGGACTCTCTCGTACCGCGCGCATCACAGCCAAAGAGCTTGGAAGTATGCTTGATGATGCCCATACACGCTACGGGAAACGATGGATGCAAACACTCTCCATCGCAGGCGTGGATGGCACGATAAAAAGACGATTTGCAGGTAGTGTTGTAAGCAGAAAAGCGTGGATGAAGACAGGTACAGTCAATGGGGTTAAAAACATCGCAGGCTATGTGCAGGGCAAATCAGGTCAGCTTTATACGGTTGTTATACTCGTAGAGACACGAAGTGGTACATGGAAAGGCGCACAGTTACAAAATGACATCATCAAATGGCTGGCTGGCTACAATGGCGGTAGATTGGGGCAGAAGTCAAATACTGACACACCCAAGCCCCAAGAAGCCATGCCCACACCTTTGCCGTCCACCCAAATAACAGAATCAACCACAGCTACAGAAACACTAGAGCAAGATACACGCTATTTTGTACAAGCAGCCGCTTTTGAGCAAATACCTAAGAAAGAGTATCTATTGCGTATCGAGCAGTTGGGCATGACCTACAAAGTACTTCAACATGCAGGTAAATACAAAGTCCTTGTAGGTGCGTTTAATGTCCAAAATGATGCTAGAAATGCGTTGCAGCAAATACGCCAGCATCTAAATAAGCAAGCTTTTATCATCAAGCTTTAAGAGTGTGTGTAAAAACTTAACGCCAAGTTGGCTATAATCAGTTTAAAAAAATCAGGGCAATTATGAACTTTGAAACCTACCCTTTTGAGAAGCTGGCTACTTTGCTGGAGGGCGTGACTCCAAACAGCGCGTATGCAGAGTTGAGTCTTACCATCGGTGAGCCGCAGTTTGATACACCGACATTTATCTTGGATGCGTTAAACCAACACAGTCCACTTCTCAATAAATATCCCAAAACAGCAGGTGAAAGTGTACTAAGAGAGGCGATGTTGTATTATATGGGTGTCCGTTTTGGCTTAGAGCTAGAAGATGCACAACTCATCCCCACTTTTGGTACCAGAGAAGTGCTTTTTAACTTTCCCCAGTTTTTACTCCATGACATCAAAAACCCCGTGATGGTCTACCCCAATCCTTTTTACCAGATTTATGAAGGTGCAGCAAAGGCTTGCAGGGCTGAAGTGATGTATCTCAACTTAGATGCCAACAACAACTTTCAGCCTCAAATAGATAAAGAAGCATTAAGTAGGGCAGACTTTGTCATCCTCAACTCTCCCAATAATCCGACCTCTTCGGTGATGCAGATGGAGTCTTTGAAGCAGTGGGTGAAGTTGGCGTTAAAACATGATTTTGTGCTACTTAATGATGAGTGTTATATTGACCTCTATCTGGGCGAGCCATTGCCTTCTTTGCTTAACGCCAGTATAGAAGTCGGCAACACCTCGTTTAAAAATATTTTGGTGCTTAACTCTGTCTCTAAGCGTTCCTCTGCTCCAGGACTTCGTTCAGGGTTTATAGCAGGAGATGCACAGATACTTAAAGCCTATATGGTTTACAGAACTTATGTGGGCTGTGCGTCACCCCTTCCTTTGCAGTACGCAGCCGCGGTGGCATGGGCAGACCAAGAGCATGTGGAGGGGTTTAGGGCAAAATATAGAGAAAACTTCCGCATCGCTAAAGCCATTTTGGGCGTAGAGATGCCAGAAGCAACCTTTTACATTTGGCTCAAAATTGAAGATGAGATAGCCTTTACGCTCAAGCTCTACAAAGAATACAACCTTAAAGTCCTCCCAGGCTCATTTCTAGGGCGAGAGGGCGAAGGTCAAAACTATGTGAGGCTGGCACTGGTGTATGAAGCCGATAAGACCACAGAAGCACTCACCCGCATCAAATACTGTTTGGAGAAAAAATGAAATTAGACCCTGAAATCCATGTTGAAGAACTCAAAAAAGACCCCGAATTTTTAGCCAATATTGCTAGACTTGAACGCGAATGTAAAAATGAAGAAAGTATCGCTAAAGGCTATCAACTCTTAGATGCGCAGCTCATCATCGAAGCAGACGAAGAGGAGATCAATGAAATCTTTACTTTCATTGTCAATACCGCTTTTGACAGACTAGCAGAAAAACTGACCACATCGGTTTCGTTTGACATGAATGATGACGAAGACAGAGCAACGGCCAGAGCCATCTATGAGCATGCCATACAGCGTTACAGTGAAAATGACAAAAAAGGTGCTAAAGAGATATTTCTAGTACTGCACTACACCATGGCTCACGCTGGGCTTAAGGATGCGATGATGGTACACGCAGCAGCGGTGATGGCAGGGCATGATTTTGAAGATTTTATTGAAAACATTGTAGATGTGGAAGAGGTGGATGCACATGACCCACTGGCATTTTTCATCCAAACCTTTATAGAGCCGACTGAAGTTTTACTGCAAAAGTATGCCAAGCAAGTCGAAGAAGCGCATCAAGCATTACGCAGTTTAGATGAGAGCAAATAAGATGCAAAAACTTAAAATACACTTCATCGGCATCGGCGGCATCGGGCTTTCTGCATTGGCAAAGTTTTTAGCCAATGACGGACATAAAATCTCTGGTTCAGACATCAAACAAAGTGAAATCACCAATGACCTGGCAAGCAACTTTGATGCAAAAATCACCATCCCACACCATGAAGATGCCGTTGAGGGTGTGGGTAGAGTCATCTACTCCGCTGCAGTGCGCCCCACCAACCCAGAGTACCAAAGAGCAAAAGCCTTGGGCATCGAACTGCTTTCACGCAAAGAAGCACTAAAGAGCATTTTGGGTGAAAAAGAAGTCTATGCTGTGGGTGGTGCACACGGCAAAAGTACCACTTCGGCGATGCTGGCTTCCATTGTGCCTGCATCCAACGCACTCATAGGGGCTATCTCCAAAGAGTTTGGCTCCAATGTACGAAACTATGCCAATAACAAAGTCGTATTTGAAGCAGATGAGAGTGATGAAAGTTTTTTGAACTCCAACCCACATCTTGCCATCGTCACCAATGTAGAGCCTGAACACATGGAGTACTATGGTTATGATGAAGAGCGGTTTTACAACGCCTATAAAAACTTTTTGTCTTTAGCAAAAATACGCATCATCAATGCTGAAGATACATTTTTGAGTTCTTTGGAGATGGAAAGCATCAAACTTTACCCCTCAAAAGATATAAAAAATATAGAATTTACTTTAGTTCAAGGTAGGCCTCATACGCGTTTTGAACTTTTGGATTTTGGTTTTTTTGAAGTGCTTGGCTTAGGAAATCATATCGCGCTGGATGCTGCATTGGCGATTTTAGGTGCGTTGCAGTTGGGTGAAGCGCTTGAAGATATTCGTACCAATCTGCTACACTATAAAGGCATTAAAAAGCGTTTTGATGTGGTGCAAGATAAAGAGCATTGTGTAGTGATTGATGATTATGGGCATCATCCTACGGAGATAAAAGCCACGATTGACTCTCTGAAAATCTATCAAAAATTGCGTGGGTTTAGCACCCTGTATGTCATCTGGCAGCCCCATAAGTACAGCCGAACCATAGACAATCTTCATGCTTTTGTAGAGTGTTTTGAGGGTGCGGATGAGTTGGTGATTTTACCAATATGGTCAGCAGGTGAACTGGAAGTGGACATCGACCTTAAAGGGGCATTTAGTAGGTACAAGCTCCACATGGCGGACGCGGTCACCAAAAAAGACGGTGTGGTGAAGATACTCAAAGAAGGGCATGTCATGCAAGAGTATGGTGATGGGCTCATCGTCGCATTTGGTGCTGGTGATATTACTTATCAGATTCGTGGAGAACACTAGGCGATGCGCTCCCAAGAAAAGAGCGAGACATCCATCGTCCAAAAACTGGATTTAGATGGCTACATAGGGCAATTTAAACACTTCCTTGCCAGAGAGAAACCAATAGCACTGCCGGGAGACATCAACCAGCATCACCGCTACATACAGGCACTCTCTTCGCTGCAGTTTCCCTCTCCTCCAAATGTTTCGGCTTTAGACAAAGAACTTGCACGCATTCATCTACAGGCTGTTTTGGGGTTGGATGAGATTTATGCTTTTGTGAAAATCATTGGTTATTTCAACACTTTGCGTGCACAAAGTTTGCCCGAACCACTTCACGCTTGGATACAGGCAATAGAGATCCCTGATGAGATACGCGAGGTGATGACATATTTTACTCATGAGGGTGAACTCAATGCTGAGCGTGACCCTGAACTCTACAGCCTTGAGCGAGCCATCAAACAAAACAAAAGTGAGATTAAAGAGACACTTTATAAGCTTGCACATACCTCAAAACTTCAGCCCTATCTGGTTGATACACAGGTGCATTTTAATGGTGGAGAAGAGACTCTGCTCGTGCGCGGTGGTTTCAATCATGTCATCAAAGCAAGCGTCGTGGCTCGCAGTACGGCAGGATTTTTTTACATCATCCCTCAGAGTATCACGCAACTCAAAGAGAAAGAGTCTGCTCTGCTTTCAAATAAAGAGGAGATTATCTACAAGTATTGCCAGAAAATATCCACTATTTTTTACACATGGGAACGATTTTTGGCGTTCATCAATAAGGAGTACGATAGATTTGACCACTATCAGGCACGGGTGAGTTTTGCGCGTGCTTATGAGTATGAGTTTGTGCTGCCAAGTAAGAAAAAAGGTATCAGACTTTTTGATTTTGCCCATCCTGCTATAGAAAATCCTAAACCAATCAGTATCGACTTCTCCAAGCGCATCATGCTCGTAACGGGTGTAAACGCAGGGGGAAAAACGATGCTGCTCAAGTCTATGCTGAGCGCGGTGTATCTGAGTAAACATCTGCTTCCTTTTCGTTGTGATGCGGCTAAAACTGAGGTGGGACACTACAGGCACATCGAAGCTGTCATCGATGACCCCCAGTCGGTTAAAAATGACATCTCTACCTTTGCAGGACGGATGCAGGAGTTTGCAACACTTTTTAGCAAAGAAGATGCCATTGTGGGGGTCGATGAGATAGAGCTGGGGACAGACTCGGATGAAGCGGCTTCCTTGTTTCGAGTCATGCTTGATGCTTTGGCACACAAAAGTATCTCTTTTGTGGTGACCACGCACCATAAGCGACTGGCTTCCTTGATGGCAGCAGATGATGAAGTGGAGTTGATTGCAGCCTTGTATGATGAAGAACGGCGTGTGCCGACTTATACTTTTTTGCAAGGCAGCATCGGCAAGAGTTATGCGTTTGAGACGGCGCAGCGTTATGGGATTCCTGCTTCCATCATCACTAAGGCAAAAGAGATTTACGGCGAGGACAAGGAAAATCTCAATGAACTCATCGAAAAATCAACAACACTGGAACGGGAGCTAAGGCTCAAGATAGCCAAAGCGGATGAAGCCTTGCTTGCGGTTGAAAACATGAGAGAAAAGCTCAAAGATGAGGAGTTTAGACTTCAAGAAAGTCACCGAAAAGCACTTGCGACACTTGAAAACCGTTATAATGCGGCAACCAAAAAAGCACGCGAAGCACTCAAGGCCAAAGAGTCTTCAGAGGGAAGACGCCTACTCAATACCGCACATCAGCACACAACACTGAAGCCCAAAGAGGTAGCATCAGTAGAAGAGATGCCACTTCAAGAAGGTGACAAAGTCAAATACCGCTCCCATAAAGCGGAGCTTGTAAGCCTGCATGGCAGTGATGCGACGATTATGGTCGATGGTCTTAAGATAAGAGTACCACTTTCGCAGTTAAAAAGACGGGGTGATGCACTTTTAGTAGCACCAAAAAGCAAGCCAAAAGTGAGTAGGGTGACAGTAGAGAAAACGGGTGCAGCGGTATCACTTAAACTGTTGGGGATGTATGCTGATGAAGCTTTGGATGCACTCGATAAATTTCTTTCAGATGCTTTAGTCAATGGCTTATATGAAGTACAAATTATTCATGGAACGGGGGGTGGAGTATTGTCTAAATTGGTCGGCGAATACCTCAATAAACACCCAAAAATAGCAAAATTTTATAAAATGCCAGGAAACTTAGGCATCACGGTTGTAGAACTCTAACCCCTCTTTTAACTCCAAAGGGTATAATCATAACAATAAAATGTTTCAGGAGAAGAGTGTGGACATCAAGAATGAAATAAAGTTTGTAAAAGCAGAACTAAGTGGTGATGAAAAAGTACTGGAGAGTGTCTTTAGGCTTGAGTCATTCTATGCTAAACACAAGGCAAAACTTTGGGCACTTGTTGCAGGGGTGGTGGTGTTTTTTGGTGTTCGTGCGGCGATGGATATGATGCATGAAGCAAATCTTGTTAAGGCAAATGAAGCCTTTTTGGTGTTACAAAAAAACAGTACTGACACCCAAGCACTAGAGACACTCAAAGAGAATAATCTTGCATTGTTTGAGCTTTACAGTTTGGCACAAGGTGCAGCTAAAAAAGATGTTAAGGCATTGGAAGCTTTGAGCGCAAGTGCCAACACTATCATCGCAGATGCGAGCAGATACACAGCGGGTATATTGGCTAAAAAACCAGTAGATTCTGAGCTTTATCATGAGCTGAGTCTTTTTGTAGAGGCGTATTTGGCAATCGGTACAGGCGATACAAAGCAAGCAAAAGAAAAACTTTCTCTCATCAATGAGCGTTCACCTCTTTTTCTTGTTTCAGAGTTTTTAAATCATTCTATGATTAAGGTAAGTAAATGAAAGGGTTGATTTTTAGCCTATTAGCTTCATTTGCGTTGCTGTTTTCGGGCTGTACAAGCAAGCAGTATTTTGAGCCTGAGCAGACTTTTTCTGCATCTAAAGCCACTACTTCGTATGGTGGAAAGATGATTGATATCAGCCGTGATGGCGGTACGCTTGAGGGCAGTCGATATGTTGGTAAGGCAGGTATTAGCACATTGGCATTGGGTGAAGGGTTTAGATTTATCAATGAAAATGAGACCTATATCTTAGCCGCGAACGCACAAGGGGTGTTGAAAATTATCGACAAACAAAGCAAAAAAACAGTACAAGAAACCTCTTTATCTGCCCATATCCCTGTAGTTTCAGCAAACATTAGGGGTGGCATTGTGGCGTATGTGCTGAACAATAACACATTTGGTATCTATAAAATCGCAGACAAATCAAAACTGATAGAGAGCCGTTCGGAAAACACTTATGCTATTGATACCAGAGCCGCTAGCCCGATGTTTATCGATAATCTTGTCGTAGTTCCTATGCTTGATGGTAAGTTGATTGTGGTTGACGCAGCGGATACACAAAATGCAAAAGTGGTTCACATCAGCAATGAGCCTTCGTTTAATAATGTGATTTATCTCTCTCGTATAGGTGATACCATGGTAGCAGCAACCCCTAAAAGACTCATAACCTTAGGAGATGTAGGCAAACATGAATATAATGCAAATGTCTCAGAAGTTGCGGTTGATAATGGTAAAATGTATCTCTTTACGAAAGAGGGTGAAATTTTTGCTTTAGATACCCGTCTTAAAGTCCTTGCAACGCAGAAGTTCAAGTTTGCACACTATGCTGCTGCTGCTGCGTTTGGTGGAAAAGTGTATGCGCTAGAGCAACAAGGCTCACTGATTGTGCTAAATGGCACATTGAACAAATCGAAGATTTATGATGTAGGTGAGGTTGAAGAGCCTGCGTTTATCTCTGGGACTAAACTCTATAAAGATGGTGATGTCATCGAATTGTCAAAATTAGGTTATGAGTAATCTGCTTCTTGCATTTGAAGAGTACCTAAGTGTAACCAAGGCCTTGGATGTACACACAGTCTCTTCCTATCTAGGTGACCTTAGGCAGTTAGAAATGCACACGCAAAAAATGCTTACCGCCTTAGATACCACCGATGTGCTTTCTTTTTTGGCTACTTTTAAGAACAAACGAACGCTTAATCGAAAACTCTCTGCTATTAACGCTTTTTTTCATTTTTGTCACAAAAAAGCTTTTGCCCATAGTAAAATCAAAATCCCCATGGCAAAAATACCCCGAAATTTACCCAAATACATGGACAGCCACGAGATACTTTTAGGCTTAAGTCACATAGACCGTAGCAAGACAGTTGGCTTGCGGGATTATGCCCTCATACTTTTTTTATATGCAAGCGGATGTCGTATCTCTGAAGCCTTAAGTGCAGAGCGAAGTGACATTGTGGAAGGGTGGCTGAAAATTCGTTTTGCCAAAGGTGAAAAGGAGCGCGTTGTTCCACTTGCCCCCATCGCAGTTGACGCGCTTGAAGCTTATCTTCAGGCACAGGGGATGTCGAGCCGTTCACTCTGGCTTAACTACAAAGGTGAGACATTGAGCCGTATATCAGCGTATAAGATTGTGATGAAATATCTGGGTGTTTCACCCCATGTATTGAGGCACTCTTTTGCTTCGTCGTTGATTATAGGGGGTGCCGATTTACGGGTTGTGCAAGAGTTGCTCGGGCACAGTTCACTTGAGACGACACAGATTTATACCCACATTCAGAAGCAAAATTTGGCAGATACGATGCAGAGTTATCATCCACTCAGGGGTGCATCATGAAGTCTGTGGTTGAGATGCTAGCGCAGTACTCCATCGTGTTTAAGTCTTTACGAGAGATAAGGCCAAAAGAACTGGGTTCACGCAAGAAAGTAGGCATCTATTTGGGTGTTGATCTTAAAAGTTATTATGCTTTAGTGCTAGAGGTGGAGAAGAAAAGCAGGGTGCTTCAAAAAGAGGCACTTGAGCTTATGATGTTGCATGAAAAAGTCCAAGTACTTATTGGTGCCAAGGTGACAAAAAAATACATCATCATCAAAGCACCCTTGTGTTCACACGCCAAAAAACTGCTACAAGAACAGGGTTGGAAAGTGTGGCATGAAGTCTAAACCTTTGCTTGCCGATATTGGCAATACACACTTTCATATCTACCATGGTACTTTTGTTGAACATCTCACCCATAAAGATGCGATAGAAAAATACAGCACTACAGCACTTTTGTATATCAGCGTAAATCATGCGTTGCATCAGACCATAGCGTCTATAGCATTATGGAAAAATATCTCTAAAGACATAGAGCTAAACGGTGCGTATGAGACGATGGGAGTGGACAGAAAAGCCTTGTGTCTGAGCCATGAAGAGGGTGTTTTTGTGGATGCAGGTTCAGCCATTACCGTCGATGTGATGCAGGGTGGGCAGCATAGAGGAGGGTTTATCGTGCCAGGGGTACGGGCGATGCTTCAAGCCTATGCGCAAATCTCCCCAGTGCTTGTAACGGCGTTTGATGCAAATGTGTGCTTGGAACACCTGCCCACGACAACCAAAGAGGGGATAAGCTATGGTATAATCGCGCCCATTAAAGCCATTATCACTACGCTTCAAGAAGATAAAACACTCTACATTACGGGTGGTGACGGGGAAATGTTGTCACACTTTTTTGAGGCCTGTGTGTATGATGAAAAACTCGTATTTTACGGGATGCAAAAAGCGATAAAAAGGATGCAAGAATGTTAACCATAGCACTTCCAAAAGGAAGAATAGCAGAAGAGACACTCGAAATCTTTGCCGAAATCTTTGGTGGAGAGTTCAAGTTTGAAGGCAGAGAACTCATACTAGACAAAGGCGGTTTTCGTTTTCTCAATGTGCGTAATCAAGATGTGCCAACCTATGTTGAGCATGGCGCAGCCGATTTGGGCGTGGTAGGGCTTGATGTGATTACCGAAAAAGAACTCGACATCATCCAACTCCTCGATATGCAGTTGGGTAAATGCAAAGTGGCTATTGGTATCAAAAATGAAGATGAACTCGACTGGACACGCCCAAACATCAAAGTAGCGACGAAAATGGTCAATATCACTAAGAATTATTTTGCCCAAAAAGCAGTAGGTGTGGAAGTCGTCAAGCTTTACGGTTCCATCGAACTCGCTCCGCTTGTGGGCTTGGCTGATGCCATCGTGGACATCGTTGAGACAGGTTCTACCATGCGTGAAAATGGCTTGAAAGTGGCTGAAAATATCATGGATTCTTCAGCGCACCTCATTGCCAATAAAAACAGTTTTTATGCCAAAAAAGAAGCCATTTTGTTTTTGTATGAAAAAATACGCACCATTGTAGAGAGCCGTGGCTGATTCACGCTCACCTGCGCTGGACTTGTACGCCAAAGTAGAAGATTTACTAGGCGTTAAAGAGGCTGCACCGACGCTTTATGCGCATTACTTCCTCTTTTTACAAACCCATTCCTTTGAGACACTTTTGGATGTGGGATGCGGTTCGGGTGATTTTTTGCGGCAGATGCAGGGGGCACTAGAGATACCCTCAGCTAAAGGCATCGACCTTAGCCCTTTGATGGTCGCCAAAACACGCGAGCAGGGCTTTGAAGCGCAGTGCATGGGTGTGTGTGAAGTAGAAGGAAGTTTTGATGTCATCACCGCTGTGTTCGATATGCTCAATTACTTAGATGCAACACAACTCAAAGACTTTTTGGCTTGCATCAACACCCATCTCAACGCAGGCGGATACTTTTTGTGCGATACCAATACGCTGTATGGTTTTGAAAATGTAGCGGTGGGTGCGTTTATCGTCGATGACGAGGCACGGTTTCTCACCATAGACAGTGATTTTGAAGCGGGTGAATACTTCTCAACTTTTACACTCTTTGAAAAAGAAGATGCGTGTTTTAGAAAGTCACAAGAGAATATCAAGCAGTACTACCATAGCCCAGAAGTTTTAGCAAAGCTGAGCGGTTTGGAACTTGTCGCACAAGAAGAAGTGAGACTGTACGGCTTTGAAGAAGCAGATAAAACATTTTTTGTATTTAGAAAAATGCAAGACTAAAAAAGGCTAAGCAGATGGATATCGAACACATCATCGAAGAAAAAAACCTCAAACGAACGCATGCACGAAGAGAGTTACTTGAGATATTTAGCCAAGAGAGTAAACCGCTTAGTTTTGAGGATGTCAAAGACAGACTACACATGGATAAAGCGACTTTTTACAGAAATGTCGCCAAGTTTGAACATGAGCTCATCCTCAGTAGCTTTGAAGCAAACGACAAGAAAAAGTACTATGAACTAGCCCATACTCCCCACGCACACTTCATCTGTACTGTGTGTAACAGCATCGAATGCCTCAAAGAACTCCCCCCCTTTAAACTAGACGGATACAGCATCGATACGATGATTTTTAAGGG
>DYTF01000001.1:0-2466 GCA_020726105.1 Sulfurovum sp.
CCACAGGTGTATGATGAGGTGGTGCAGGTGGCGCAAAAGATATGCGCACAAAAAGGTGCTGTACTTCACTATGCAAGTCTGCCAAATGATGCAATGAAAGTGCTTGCCAAGCAAAAAGGATGGAGCGGGTATCTGGCTCAAAATGCCTCCGTGGCGCTAGAGGCTTTGCAAATCTTGGACATAGCGTATGATATTGCTTCTTTGCAAGATTTGGAACTTTTTGGACGCTTTTACCCTCTACGAGACAATGTTCGCATCGATGTAGGGCATAATCCTTTGGCTGCCATGGCATTAGTAGAAGCATTGGATGACAAGGTTGTACTTATTTACAACAGTTTAGATGATAAGGATTATGAAACGGTGTTGTGTATCCTTAAGCCTAAGCTCAAACGGGTTCTGATACTGCCCATAGAGACACAAAGAGCAGCAACACTGAACAGCATAGAAGAGGCACTCAAGAGAGTCGGAATACCCTATGGTTATTTTGATAATACAGTAGAGAAAGAGGAGCAGTATTTGGTATTTGGTTCATTTTATGTGGTAGAGGCATTTTTAAAGAGGTTTGATGATTCAAAGTAATAGTTACGAATACTTAGAAGGATTAGAGGAGACAAAACTTCTCATTTGCAAAGATGACAAAGAAGCAGTTCAGGTTCGCGACATCGCTACGCTACTTGGGTTTGAAGCGTTTATGTTGCCCGATATTCGTGTGGCTTTGGGTGAAGATATGCGCTCCTATCAAGAAGAAGTGCAGGCGATGTTTCTTGGATTGGCTTCTTTTTATGCTAGTGCTCACAAAAAAGTGCTTATCTCACCCTTTAGAACCCTGCTGATGCCTTTTCCCAAGCCAGAGTGTTTCGCGTACCATATCATTAGCTTTGGTGACACACTCAGTCTTAGTGAGCTTAAAGAGATGCTTTATCATTGGGGGTATCATTTTACCGATATTGCTGCTAGTAGCGGTGAAGTCTCTTTTCGGGGAGATATTATCGATATTTTTCCCATCGATGCCGAAAAACCCTACCGTATCTCTTTGTTTGATGAAGAAGTAGAGGCGATTGATTATTATGATGAGGGGTCTCAAAAACGCCTTGGTGAAGAGTTGGAGAGTTTTACTTTTAGCCCCGCGTTTTTAGCCTTAGATGCAACCCAATATGAAGCACTCAAAAACAGAACGCAGTACAGTAAGTACGATACTTTTGTGAAAGATATCGATTCGCTGGGTGTATGGCATCTCGATGAGTTAGCACACAACGCACTGGAAGTCTTTGAGAGTGTATTGATTTCATCTTTAGATGAGGAGCTTAAAGAGTTGTATGCGTTTGATACACCACTTGTGCCACGAAAATCTTTTTTGCTTCCACAGATACCAGAGAGTAAAAAATACCGTGACTTAGAAGCCATAGACCCCAATAAGCTTCTTCAATCACATCAAGACAAGCAGATTACAATTATCGCTAAAAATGAGAGTATTGTGCGCAGTTCACAGTTGGAGTCTTTTGAGAACATTTCGTTTGTGTACCAAGAGGGAATTATCAATCTATTGGGCAAAGAGAAGCTTATCCTTTCACTCAATAAACCGCTTAAGCGCAAAAAAGTAAAAAAAGCCAGTATCGTGCTTGATGAACTTAGAGTGGGTGACTATGTGGTGCATGAAAACTATGGTGTGGGTATCTTTAGGGGCATCGAAAAACGCGAAGTGCTGGGTGCATGGAGTGAGTTTGTCGTATTGCATTACCAAAATGAAGATGCCTTGCTGATACCTGTCTCAAACCTTGAAGTCATCGACCGTTATGTGGCTGAAGGGGGTTCTTTGCCTGCGCTGGATCGTATGGGTAAAGCGAGTTTCAAAAAGCTCAAAGCCCAAGTACGCGACAAACTCTTTGCCATCGCCTCACAAATCATCCACCTCTCAGCACAACGGCATCTCAAAGAGGGTATTGTGCTTGACCGCCATTTGGAAGAGCATGCCATCTTTATGGCGCAAGCAGGTTTTGTGCACACTGAAGATCAGGAACGCGCCATCTTTGATATGCTTGATGATATGTCCAGCGGTCGCATGATGGACAGACTGCTCTCTGCTGATGTAGGCTTTGGTAAGACGGAAGTGGCGATGAATGGCATGTTTGTGGCAGTAAAAAACGGCTATCAGGCGATGATGATAGCACCTACTACGCTACTCAGTTCCCAACACTACAAAAGTCTCAAAGAACGCTTCCATGGGCATGGCATTAAGGTAGCCAAACTGGACAGGTTTTCTACTACTAAAGAAAAAACACTGACCCTGAGAGGGCTTGAAGAAGGCGCGATAGATGTGGTGGTGGGTACGCATGCACTCTTAGGAGCGAAGTTTAAAAACCTTGCGTTGGTTATCATCGATGAAGAGCATAAGTTTGGAGTGAAACAAAAAGAAGCACTCAAAGAGATGGCGATAGATGTGCATCTGCTTTCCATGTCGGCTACACC
>DYTF01000001.1:2566-7575 GCA_020726105.1 Sulfurovum sp.
GATTTGGGAAGTGGCGCAGTACTGGCATTCCATGACCTTGAGATACGCGGTGGCGGAAACATCATCGGTGAGGCGCAATCGGGGCACATCAAACAGATAGGCTACTCGCTTTACCTAAGGATGCTCGAAGATGCCATTAAGGAGCTCTCAGGTGGTCATCAGGAGGTTGCCCATAGCATCGATATGAAGCTTTCTATAAACGCCTACCTCAATGAAGAACTGATAGAAGAAGACAGACTCAGGTTGGAGCTTTACAGACGGCTTTCCTTGTGTGAGAATGTCGGTGAAGTCTATGAGATAGAAGCTGAGATAGCCGACCGTTTTGGAAAACTTGATGTGATTACCCGTCAGTTTATTGATGTGATTGTCATGAAGGTTTTAGCACGAGGGCGTGGTATCTCTAAAGTCTCTTCGTATGGAGAAAATGTTTTTATAGAGTTTACAGATGAGGCAAAAGAGAGGGTGGTGCTTAAGTCGCGCTCCAAAGATGACGATGACATCATCGCCACAGCCATGGGGTATCTCAAACACGCATCAGCCAATACTAATACGCCTAAGACTATACTTTAAGCAGTAAAAGTACCAAAGGAGCGTGTTTGGGTTTTTTTGAAGAAGAAGTCTTAAAAGGCAAGTATTTTACCCCTAAAAGTCGCGATAGACTAAGAGCTACGATGGTCAATCTTTTTATTTTTGTCGGTTCATTTGTGATGTTGTTGTATGCCTATGAAAATATGATTCAGGGCTACTATATGATGCTAGGAGTTGATCTCTTTACTATTTTGATTCTCTTGATTACCTATCTTATCTTTCCTCATTTTATCGGACTCATAAACAGCTCTTATATGATACTAGGCGCTCTTACATTTTTGCTTTCTCTCTCACTCATCGTTCCAGACAGGGATCCTGAACTTTCATTATTTGGTTTGGCTGGTTTGCCTGTTTTTGTCTTCTTTTTTTTAGGAGTGAAAAAAGGTATTCGCTGGAGTATCAATATGTTTACTATTTTATTATTTATCCCTCTGATTTCTTATGGTGCTGGCATAGAGTTTGTATATGATTGGGAGCTTCTTTCTCAGATTGTGTTGGGGTATTTGGCTATTTCATATATGGTGTACATTATTGAGAATGAGCGAAGTTCATACGAGCACCGACTCAATATCGCCCTTGAAGAGAACACAATACTCTTCAAAGAGGTGCATCACCGCACCAAGAACAACATGCAGGTCATCATGAGTCTGCTTGAACGACAGGCATTTACAATAGATAACCCCAAATATAAAAAGATGTTTGAGGCGCACATTGATAGACTGAAGGCTATGAGCATGATGCATAAAAATCTCTATACTAATCATTCCTATGAAGAGGTAAATATTCAGGCGTATCTTGAAGAGATAGCGCAAAATCTGCAAACCTATACTGAACATACGATACGCACCGACATCAATTCTGTTTGGGTCGATATGAAAGTTGCTATGAATTTGGGACTTATCTTCAATGAAGCAGTCACCAATGCCATCGAACATGCTTTTGGTGAACAAAAAGGCATGATTAAGACCTCTTTTAAAACAATAGGAACACGACATCGCTTGTGCATACAAGACAGCGGAAAAGGATTTGATGTGACTAAAATATACCAATCTTTAGGAATAACGCTCATTAGAGACCTCGGGGCTACGCTGCATCGTGGTATTGTGGACATCAACGCAGACGAGGGTGTCAAAATTGTTATCTATTTTGATACCGAAGAGGTATAAGTATGTCTTTTCCTCAGTCCATCGTCATCGTAGAAGATGAAGTAATCACTCAGCGTTATCTACAAGACATTTTGCTTCAAGAGGGCATGGAAGTCTCGGGTTGTTTTGACAACGCCCAAGATACTCTAGCGACATTAGATGCCATAAAATGTGATATGATTTTGATGGACATCAACATCAAGGGAGCCATGGATGGCATACAGCTTGCAAAAAAGATTTTGCAGACTCGTGCCTTGCCCATTGTATTTATCTCTGCACATTCTGATGATACAACACTTGAAGAGCTTTTGGAGCTTGCACCGTATGGTTTTATCAATAAACCCTTTTCAAGTAAAGAGATACTCATAACCGTAAAGATAGCGCATAAGCGATTTACCACTCAAACAAAGGAGACCGACAAAGTCGTCTCAGCCCAAAACCCTTCTCGTGTGACTATTAGTCAGTATTATCATTATGAGATGGATGAGCAAACGCTATACTATGATGGGCAAGCAGTAAAGCTTAATCATAAGCAAGGGCAGTTTGTGGAGCTTTTGGTTAAAAATATGAATCACGCTGTACCCTATGATACTCTCATGAGTTATTTATGGCAAGATGACACTATCTCTGATTCCACTTTGCGTACTTTAGCGTATTCTGTGCGAAAACTTCTACCTGATTTGCCCATTGTTTCTTATAGTAAAGTAGGATATGCCTTGCAGGCAAAGACTTTTTAATGCATAGATAGTAAGTTGAAATTAAATGTTATTTCTTGGATTTGGCGTTAGACTCTAAAGACCACTTATCAGTAGCAGTACAGCCAACATCACAACTCACATGAGGCGTTATGCCTACAGCCTCAGGGTTGATGGACACTGTTATGAGAAAGTAGTCACCATCTCCTCTGTGTGCAGTAAAGTTATGTGTGCCACAAAACTCTTCATTCATAAGTTCAGCGACTGTGCTTGCATACCTGTAAGCATCTTGTTGCGTTTCAAAGGTCATATTGTCGGTGTATTCACTTTTTTTAAAACATGCACACTCTTTTTGCATTTGAACAGTAAACATACGGGGTGTCCTTTTAGGTCTGAGGTAATACTTTTTGGCATGATAACATCATTTATTGAATGGGGGGGGTTTAGTACTTGAGTGGTGTCAAGAGAGGGACTCGAACCCTCGACCTCCGGCTTATGAGACCAGCGCTCTAACCAGCTGAGCTACCTTGACATCTTCGTTAAAAGAGACGGAATTTTAACTAAAAGTACCTTTAAAGTCAACAATATAAGCAAAAATAGTGTAAAAAATCAATTTAACCCCATACTTTAGTTAAAGTGACTAAAGTATTTTAAATAGATTTAGATAACTCTATTGACTTTGAAGTAGAAATTGACTATAATACAAGCACAAATTACGCATACTTAAAGGAGCATATTATGGCATTTGAACCACTCAAAGGCAGGGTTCTCGTCACGCGCGAAGAACAATCAAATACAACAGCATCGGGTCTCTATATCCCAGACTCAGCCAAAGAAAAACCTTTGGAGGGCAAAGTCGAAGCGCTAGGCCCAAAAGCAAAAGAAGAGGGTATCTCTGTAGGCGATACAGTCGTATTTGCCAAATACTCAGGGACAGAAATCACTATTGAAAATAAAGAATACCTCATACTTGAGAGCAAAGAAATTTTAGGTCTTATCAAATAACAAAGGATTTTACTATGGCAAAAGAAATATTTTATTCAGACAAAGCAAGAAGCGGACTGTATGCGGGCGTTAGTAAACTAGCAGATGCAGTCAAAGTAACCATGGGCCCTAGAGGACGCAATGTACTCATACAAAAAAGTTACGGTGCACCACATATCACTAAAGACGGTGTGAGTGTTGCTAGAGAGATACAACTTGCTGATTCACTTGAAAATATGGGCGCGCAACTGGTCAAAGAAGTAGCAAGTAAAACGGCTGATGAAGCGGGTGATGGTACAACGACCGCGACCGTTCTGGCGCACGCTATTTTCAAAGAAGGTCTCAGAAATATCACAGCAGGTGCAAACCCGATAGAGGTCAAAAGAGGGATGGACAAAGCAAGCGCTGCTATCATCGAAGAGCTGAAAAAAATCTCCCAAGAAGTCAAAGATAAAAAAGAAATCGCACAAGTGGCAACCATCTCTGCCAATTCAGATGAGACTATCGGCAATCTAATTGCTGAAGCGATGGAAAAGGTGGGCAAAGACGGTGTCATCACCGTAGAAGAAGCCAAAGGCATCAATGATGATCTTGAAGTGGTTGAAGGGATGCAGTTTGATAGAGGTTACCTCTCACCTTACTTTGTCACCAACGCAGAGAAGATGACTTGTGAGCTTGAATCACCTATTATCTTGCTTACTGATAGCAAAATCACATCACTTAAAGACCTTATTCCTGTGTTGGAGCAAGTACAAAAAAGTGGTAGACCGCTACTTATTATCTCTGATGATGTAGAGGGTGAGGCATTGGCAACACTGGTTCTTAACCGTCTCAAAGGTGTGCTCAACATCGTAGCGGTTAAAGCACCAGGATTTGGTGACAGAAAAAAAGCGATGCTCAATGATATTGCCATTTTAACAGGTGCAACACTTATCACCGAAGAGCTTGGACTTACGCTAGAAAAAACAACGCTCGCTGAGCTTGGTCAGGCGGGAAGGGTCATCATAGACAAAGATAACACGGTAATCGTAGATGGTAAAGGCAGTAAAGAAGCAGTTGTGGCAAGAGTGAACGAGATCAAAACACAAATCGGCACCACAACCAGCGAATACGATAAAGAAAAACTACAAGAAAGACTGGCAAAACTCTCTGGTGGTGTAGCGGTCATCAAAGTGGGCGCAGCAACTGAGACGGAGATGAAAGAGAAAAAAGACAGAGTGGATGATGCGCTCTCTGCTACTAAAGCTGCTGTTGATGAGGGTATCGTCATCGGTGGGGGTGCAGCACTCATTAAAGCCAGCCAAGCTGTAACACTGAGCTTAGAAGGTGATCAGGCTATTGGCGCTCAAATCATCCTAAGAGCAGTCTTTGCACCGATGAAACAAATCGCACACAATGCTGGGTTTGATGCAGGTGTGGTTGCAGACAAAATTGCCAATAGTACAGATAAGAATCTAGGATTCAACGCAGCTACAGGCGAATATGTCAATATGCTTGAAGCAGGTATCATCGACCCCCTTAAAGTTGCGCGTGTAGCACTACAAAATGCTACTTCAGTGGCATCTTTGCTTTTAACAACAGAAGCAACGATATCAGA
>DYTF01000001.1:7675-27285 GCA_020726105.1 Sulfurovum sp.
TGCATCTGGGGTAAAACAGAAATCAGTCTGCCAAGTTTATAGGCTATTGCTTTCATAAACTCCTCTTCCAAATGGACAAATTTGTCTTCTAAAGCCAAAAGCTGTTTACTCGGTGAACTTCGCAGTAAAATCTCTTCTGTGTGCATTAACTCACGCAATAGATGCTGTAACTTTTGCTCCATTGCATACACAAACTGTTCACTACTTTGCGCCAAAGTGTAGAGTATCTCTCTTACATCGGGCAATATCATTTCCATCGCTGCACTGGGTGTTGGCGCGCGCAAATCTGCCACAAAATCACTGATGAGCACATCCACTTCATGTCCCACCGCACTGACTACAGGTTTACGCATCATAAAAATCGCATCCGCAACCACCTCTTCATTGAAACTCCATAAATCTTCGCTACTTCCCCCACCGCGCCCCACGACTACAACATCCACATCCAAACTATCGGCATAGCGTAGAGCCTTGGCTATCTGAGTGGCTGCCTGTTCTCCTTGCACTAAAGTATCAACAATCAGCACTTCAAGCAATGGCCAGCGCTGCTCGATAATTTTTAGCATGTCATACAAGGCAGCACTCTCTTTGGCGGTTACGAGAGCTAGTTTGTGTATATGTTTGGGGAGTGGTTTTTTTCTGTGTGCATCAAAGTAGCCTTTGTCTTTGAGCCTCTCTTTGAGTTGTTCATACGCTAAGGCCAACGCTCCTTTACCATAAGGCTCAGCATGTAACACTTGAAGTTGATATTCGCCTCTAGGAGTATAGACACTCACAGAGCCTTCTATGATAAGGTGCATCCCTTTTTCGATGCGAAACTTTAATTTGGTGGCAGCCGAACGCCACATCACACACTTAATACTGCTCTCTTTATCTTGCAAGGAAAGATAGACATGGCCCGAAGTATGGTAAGTCACGGAAGCCACTTCACCCTCAACAAAGATATGCATAAAGGTTGCTTCGAGTAGTGATTTTATTTTGGTGTTGAGTGAGGAGACACTCATCATGGGTTGAGACATACCAAGCCTTTTGAAGCGTGTTTACTTTTTTTGTGCGATGAGTAGCGTTGAGATGCCCATCGAAAATGCTTTGACATATTTCATCTCAAATCCTACTTCTTCAAGCTCTTTTACTAGCATTTCTGTGCTCAGAAACTCTTCTATGGAGTCAGGCAGATACTGATAAGCTTCATAGTTTTTAGATATGAGGCCACCTACCTTTGGTAAGATATGTTTCATGCCAAAATGGATGACTTTAGCAAGAATACTTTTTCGTTCTTGTTTGGTAAACTCTAAAATAACCACGATACCCTTAGGCTTAAGTGCCTTGTAAAATGCCGCCAATGCTTCTGTTCTGTCCACTACATTACGAATGCCGTATGAGATAGAGATAATATCTGTACTGGCATCCTCTACGGGCAGGGCTTGTGCTTTGCCCACGATAAACTCTGCAAAATCAACTTTGGTTCTTGCCACTTCAAGCATGCCAACCGAAGGGTCAATGCCTACATAATTTTTGACTTGTATGCCACGCGTTTTGGCAATATCTCTCCAATAGAGCAGTAAATCACCCGTACCCGTAGCCACATCTGTTATCTGAACCAACGACGATACGCCTAAAATATCATAGGCTTTGTTACAGCCTTTTTTACGCCATTGTTTGTCTATACCAAAACTCAAAACCCTGTTTGCCAAATCATAAGTTGGGGCAATATCATTAAACATATGTACGATTTTGTCTTGCTTTTCTTGTTTAGTGTCCATTGTTTCTACTCCATATCATCAAATCTACATCTTTGGGGATGTGATGCAAAAAAGTTAAATTCATAGTTGTATTATAGGTTAAATTATGTGTAGAGAGCTTAGGGGTTTGATAGATGAGTAGCCAGTCTATCTTTTTTTTGAGAGCATCCAGCATCCCCTCGCCGCCTTCTACAAGCACAAAGGAAGGGGTATCTAAAAAATCCAAGTTCTGGGTTACCCCAACGCTTCTATCTTGCACGCTAAAAAGTGGTATGTCTCTGTCAAAATCATCTTCTTTGGCATAGATTTTTACATGAGGTGCTGTGGCTTGTGTAAACCTGCAATCAAGGGTCGGTTTGTCTGCCCTGACTGTGTTTCCCCCTATAAGCAGGGTGTCACAAACTGCTCGAAGCTTATGAACATGCTCCAAAGAAGCAGGGCAACTTAAGTATTTCTCTTCTGCGCCAATACGGGCATTGGTTGTTTGGGCGAGTTTAAACAACACAAACGCTCTTTTTTGCCAGATTAAAAAAGGCTCAATCAAAGCTTTACACGCTTCTTCCAATACCCCAACACTAACTGAAGAACCCAGCATCTGTGTACCACCACCATGACCTTCGATAGAGTCATGGGTGCCCACAATGACTCTATCGAGTCCTAAGGTTTGCAGTAAAGAAGCACAAGAAGGCGTTTTACCTTCATGAGAGCATGGTTCAAGCGTCACGAAGATACTACAGGATTTGAAAAAATAAGCAGGAAGCGCTAAAAGAAATTGATGGGCTTTTTTTGCATCATTTTTATCAAAATCTATGCTTGTTTTTGAAAGCGTTTCGTATGTGGTGAGTAATGCCAATACTTCAGCGTGTGAAGAGCCAGCTTTTTGATGCGCTGCTATAGCTACAATCTCACCTTTATGTGTGATAACAGCACCCACAGCAGGATTTGGGTAGGTTAATCCTTGGTATTGCCAAGCTTCATTGAGGGCGAGTTGCATATAAAATTCATCACTCACAAACACTCCTTTGGCTAGGCTCTAAGATTAATTCCACTCAAAATAGGTTCTGGCGGTTTTAATCCCACCATACGCTACATTCTCTTCACCTTCTTGCATCTCAATCATAATGCTCTCATCGTTTGCACTTTTGAGTACACCGCTCAGTTGATTGCCGCCTATGAGTTTGAGTTTGAGTTTTTCACCAACGGCATTTTTAAAGTGCACTGGTTTTGAGAGTTTGCGTTCTATGCCAGGAGAGCTTACTTCTAGGCGATAGGCTTGACTCATAGGAGGATGCACATCCAAAAATGGTGAAAGTTCATGGGAAATGGTGGCGCACAAATCTAAACTCACGCCACCTGCTTTTGTTATAAGAATACGAAAGATAGTCTCTTCAAATTCAGTGACCATTTCTATGTCGTACAGGGCTGCAGCGTTAGCTTCGATTATCTTGGCTATTTGTGTTTCAAGATTCATTGTGTCTATCTCCTTCCTCTTTGTCGTCAGACTTTTTTGCACCAATCTGTTTAAAAATGGCTTCCATTCTAGTTACTTGTTCTAGCTGATGGTCAAACTCAAAGGTAAAAACAGGAGCCTTAAACCACCCTTCACTCTGTTTGCAATGGTTTTGAAGATAGCCTGCAACCGCTCGAAGCTGTCTAAGTGCTTCGTTTTGCTCTTTTTCACTCAGGCATGAGGTATCGAGATAAACTTTCGCATCTGACCTGCCTTTGGAGCAGACGACATCCGTGACAATTAAGCCGTTGATTCGTTCATCATCCAAGCCACTGAGTGCCTCAGGGATAATCTCTTTGAGTATAGACTCAACTCTGTGCCGTTTTATCTCTTCGTGGGTCATGCTAGAGTGTTACCTGCTCTTCGACATTTTTATAAGTTTCGATGGTATCACCCTCTTTGATGTCATTGTAGCCATCAAGCATAATACCGCACTCGTAGCCATTTTTCACTTCTCTTGCATCTTCATTGAAGCGTTTAAGCGACGAAATCTTACTCTCATAGACCACAACACCATCACGGATGAGTCTGGCTTTGGAGTTTCTGGTGATGACACCATCTGAGACTTTACATCCTGCGATTGTCCCCACTTTACCCACCACAAAAGTCTCACGAACTTCTGCTTGACCTGTTACTTCTTCTGAAATAACGGGACTCATCATGCCACCAAGTAAAGCTTTTACATCATCAAGAAGATTATAGATAACCGAGTACGAACGAATCTCAATACCCAACTCTTTGGATTTTTTCTTCACCGCACCTGTAGGGCGTATGTTAAATCCAAGAACAACCGCATGCTCTGAGGCATCGGCTAGCGTGAGGTCACTCTCGGTGACACCACCCACACCTTCGTGGATGATGTTGACTTTTACTTCTTCGTTTCTTAATTTTTCCAAAGAACCTTTGATGGCCTCCAAAGAACCTTGTACATCTGCTTTGATGATGACAGGAAGAGACTTGAGTTGCCCTTCGGCAATGAGTGCAGAGAGGTCATCCAAAGATGCTTTTGTACTTTTAGAGAGCTGTTTAGCTCTGTCGTACTCTGCTCTTTTTTCCGCCAATTCGCGGACTTCTTTGTCTGAGCCCATCACGATGAGTTCATCTCCTGCATCTGGCACTTCATTGAGCCCCACAATAGCAGCCGGTGTACTTGGCCCTATCTCTTTAACGCTGCTACCGTCATCAAGTCTGATGGCTTTGATACGCCCATAGGTTTTACCTGCAATCACATTATCACCGATACGCAATGTACCATTTTGGATAATCACATTGGCAACTGGCCCAAATCCTTTTTCGAGTAAACTCTCAACAACAACTGCTTTGGCTGGTCTGCTTGCATCGGCTTGAAGCTCCATGACTTCAGCCTGAAGTAAAATGGTCTCAAGTAAGTCATCGATACCCATGCCTGTATGTGCAGATACAGGTACAAATTCATTTGCACCACCCCAATCTACTGCGATGATACCGAGTTCAGAGAGTTGTGCCTTGACATTGTCAGGGTTGGCAGATTCTTTATCCATTTTATTGATAGCAACAATCATCGGCACACCAGCAGCTTTTGTGTGGGAAATCGCTTCTTTGGTTTGAGGCATTACGCCATCATCTGCTGCAACGACGATGATGACGATATCGGTTGCCTGTGCACCGCGCGAACGCATGGCTGTAAAGGCTTCATGCCCTGGAGTATCTACAAAAGTGATTTTCTTGCCATTTTTTTCGACCTGATAGGCACCCACATGCTGGGTGATACCACCTGCTTCTTTGGCTGCGACTTTTGAGGTACGGATTCTGTCTAAAAGTGATGTTTTACCGTGGTCTACATGCCCCATGATGGTGATAACCGGTGGTCTCTCTTCTAAGTTTTCGTCTTCAATGGCATCATAGGCATCAGAGTAATCTAACTCATCAAGGGGATTTACGGTTGTGACTTCTACTTCAAACTCTTCTGCCAAAATTTCTATTTCATCTTTGTTCAAGAAGTCGTTTTTGGTTACCATCATACCCAGTGCAAAAAGTACACCGACTACTTCGCCCACAGAGCGATTTACTTTTTCGGCAAATTCATAAACTCTTACATTTTCTGGGATTTCGACAGAAGTAACTATTTCATTATTTTCTATCTTGTCGTACTTCTTACGCTTACCACCACGCTTCAGTGAACGGGTCTGAGGCTGGGTAAATACTTGGCGAACTTTTGCAGTACCCCCATTTGCAGCCTCTCTTTTTTTCATTTCATCTTTACGCTTTTGTTCTTGGCGCATCATGTCTTCATAGATATTTTTGTCTGAAAAATCCAATAAAACAATTTCTTCTTCTCCAAAACCACTGTCAATATCGCTCATCATGCTCTCATGGTTGAAGATATCTATTTTAGTGCCCGCCTCTCTGGCTTCAACAGGTTTTTTTGATTTTCTTTTTAAAGAAGAGGGTACTTGGTCTTCCATGGACATTCTTGGAGCAGCTTTCGTGGGTGCAGGTTTGGCTTTTCTGACAATTTTAATGCTACCGCGAGAAAGCATTTTTTTTGCAGACTTTTCATTGTCAACTTTTTCACCAATCGAAGTGTTGTCACCGGTTGATGCTTTGTTTTCCATAGGGGTGTCATTGTGTGATTGCGTATCTGCTGATTGGGCTTCGAGCGTTGCAGAAGCTACTTGCGCTACATCACCTTCTGCAGTGTCGTTTTTGACAGGGTCTATTTTTTTCTTTGTGACAGTAATTTTAGATTTTATAATCGGCTTGATGAAACTTTTTGGTAATACACCGCTAATCGCATAATCTACAAGGATGCCAGCATGCTCTATGCTGATTGCACTGTTGGCGGCTTTAACATTGAACCCCAACTCTTGAGCTTTGATTAGTAACTCTGTGTTTGACAAGCCTGCTTCATTTGCTATGTCTTGGATCTTGACTTTATCCATTCTTAATTAACTCCTTTAATATTATGCAAATCTGCACATCACTGACCATCTCTAAACTTCCCTAAAAACTGAGTAAATTGCTCAAAATCTTGCTTGAGGCGTTTGGATAAGCCTTTGATTTTTTTTTCATCATCCACACAAGTGTTACACAGATAAAAACTCCTGCCCATTCCCTCAAATACAGTAACTTCTGAATCCTTTTGTTGTAAACGAATCAAAGTATGTTGAGGATGTCTGCTTCGGCAAGTGATACACATTCGTGTCGGATATGATTTTTTCATGGATAGTATACCTAAAAAGAGATTAAGCCCACTGCTTAACTTTGGGCAATGACACCATTATTGTCTAATGCTAAAACAAAAACTCTAAATTGTGGAAAACTTTTTTGTAGTTCCAGAGCAAGTTTGTCCGCATCTTTATCGTAAGCAAGATTAAAAAATGTTGAACCTGAGCCTGAGAGTGTACTCATGAGTGCACCATGTTTGAGAGCTACTTTTTGCACATCAAAGAGTTCAGGCATCATCTTCATGCGTCTTGACTGATGCAGCTTGTCTTTAGCCGCGATGCGCAATAAATCCCAAGACTCACTCATGAAAAGCGCTGTCATATAGGATGCCCTTGAAAGGGAATAGACCGCTTCCTCTTTTTTGTATATTTTGGGTAATACAGTGCGTGATTTTGCCGTCGAGATGGTACAATCAGGCACAACGACTACAGCCCTAAGGTAGTCTGGCATACGGTGTTTTTTACTGTAAATTTTATCACCTTCAACACATGCCACATTAAATCCACCCATGACAGCGGGGGTAATGTTGTCAGGATGGTGCTCATAACACAAAGCCTGATTGAGGATTTCTCTTTTGGTGTATTTTTTATCCGCCGCGGTATACGCTGCGCTCAGTGCGGCAACGATTACAGCAGATGAACTTCCTAGACCTCTCGAAATGGGGATGCGATTATGAAATTCAAATCTGAAATTGTCTTCTCTTTGTGTGAGTCGTTTGTAGGTTTCATTAAAAATGCTCAAAAAAAGCGTATTTTTCTTTATTTTTGGATTGTCTGAGCCTTCACCGTTGGTTGAAATACCTAAAAACTTTGAGGGTGTGATGATGATTTCATTTCTTAAATCCACAGCAAGACCCAAAGCATCAAAGCCTGGACCAAGGTTTGCAGATGTGGCAGGTACACTTATAAACATCTTTATCCTTATGTGAACGCTTCAAAATAAAACCTTCGCTACAGAAATCTGCAACATGGAAATCTAAAAGAATTTTAAAAAATTACACTGAAGATTTTAGTTTTTAGCGCATAAATACTAGACAGCTGGCAAGACATAATCTGGCTCGGATTTTTCATCCAATTCGAGACTATGAAGCGTGCGAGGCAAGATAAAACTTACTTCAAGTGCCTGTTCATACTTTTGTGTAATTATAGTCTTTTTTTCTTTGATGAAATAGAGATTCCCCACCGCTTTAATCGGTGCGCCTCCATTGAGTGAAAAACCGCTACATCCTACGCAAGGAATTCCAAAGAGTATCTCAATGCTTTTTAACATAATATAGGTTAGTTTTATGGACATATAAGAGCCTGGACCCCTTGTGTAGATAATACTTGAAAGGGGATACTCGTGAATACAGTGTTGCAATAAAGGCAAGAGTGCTTCAGAAATCTTCACCTCAGAGGTCATAGTTTCAATCAAATACCCTTCTTCATAGACTCCTATCATCATAGGGGTGGCAATGGGAACGACAAGAAGGTCGTATCGTTTAGGCAAAGCTTTTTGCAAATACTCTACTTTGTAGTGTTTCAACCGCGATGAAATCATAATTTTTACTCTCAGAGAGTAATTTGCTTGTCAGTTGATAATTAAGTGCGTGACTTCCTGCAAACGATTCATACTTACCAAGAATATTATAGCCTGTTACCATCATGTCTCCCATGGCATCTAGGATTTTGTGTCGTGCAAATTCATTGTCGAAACGCAAGCCTTCAGGGTTGAGTACTTTGTGTTCATCGAGTCCTATGGCATTTTGTAGGGTTGCCCCTAAAGCGAGATTTTGACTTTGGAGATACTGGATGTCTTTGGCAAATCCAAATGTCCGCGCTCTTGCTATCTCCTCAATAAAGTTTTTGGTACTAAAGGCAAAAGATTCTGACTGGTCACCGATGACGGGGTGGTCAAACTTGATGCGAAAATTGAATTCTGCACGATGATGTGGAGAGAGGCGAACAAATTTATCACCCTCCCTTATTTCTACGGTTTGTTTAATACGGAGAATTTTCTTCGCAGCATCTTGTTCTTGTATGCCTGCCTCATCTAGCAGTAAACAAAAAGAGATAGATGAGCCATCCATGATGGGCATTTCATTTCCATTGACTATCACCCGCATATTGTCTATACCATAGGCATACACAGCGGAGAGAAAGTGCTCAATGGTGGAGATAAATCCTTTTTCATTTCCTATAACCGTAGCCATGCGTGTATCAATCACCGAAGCAGGGCTAAGGGGTATACTCATCGCCAAGTCTTCACGATAAAAAACAATACCTGCATCTGCTGGAAGTGGCTCAAGTCTAAGCTTGATTGGTTCACCCTTATGCAGGCCAATTCCGACCACTTCAACAGGTTTTTTGAGTGTTCTTTGTTTCATCGCTTCCTCATTCTTTCTTGTGCCTCTTTTGGGCTAGCATCAAACATCCATCCCTCCGACAACTTAGCACTTTTTTGTGTAGTATTTGTGACTTATTTTCCATCGATGATTTTATCGGCTGCGGCAAATACATTGTCGATATTTTTGCGAATCCACTCTTTGTCGAACCACTCTACGGGTCTAACTTCTACCCCCTGAACCAAAAGTCCAAAATGCAAATGGTCACCCAATGCTAAACCCGTAACACCTGTGTTGGCTATATCGTCCCCTGCTTTCACTTCATCACCTTCATTGACCAATAATTGTGAACAGTGACCATAAAGACTATAGAGTCCCAAGCCGTGGTCTATCATGGGCATATTGCCATATATCCCGTTGTCGCCTGCAAAGACTACTTTACCTGCATTTGATGTTTTTATGAGTGCCATTTTAGTGCTTGCCAAGTCATACCCCACATGATAAGAAAGAGAGACCTCATTTCCTTTATTCTCATAATAATAGTGTCGCTCATCCCCGTAGCTTGCAACTTTTTTACCATTTTTGAGCGGATAAAAATGGTTTATTTTCCAAGATTGCAATAAATCAGAAGAGACTTTACGGCTCAAATCATGGATGAGCTTTTCATTGCTCAAGCGCATGGTTTCATTGACTGCTTTAAGTTTCTCTATTTTGTTGTTGATGGTTGCAAATTCAGGATTTGCTGAAGCTAAATCAGTAATTTTCCCATCGATAAATTTATCGGTAGCTTCAATATGTGAGATTTTGTAGTGGTGATTTTTGAGATACAAGGGCACTTCAACGATGCGTCGGTTTTTGGCTGCATCTATGGCTACAATTCTAGCTGAGAAATCCTGCTTGTCAAAAGGCCAGGCAATGAGCGTGGCATAATATCCTTCTTTTTTGTAAGGTTGTGCTTTAAATGTATTGCCTGCTGCTTCAATAGATAAGCTATCGAGTTTTTCATCATTGGCTTGAAATACCACTAAAGCACTCCCCCCTTGTGTCATACTGTAAGAGTGTGCAAGTAGATTCACATCGGGTCTCATTGAGTCAACGGTAATGTTTAGTACTTTTTCGCTTTTATTGCCTTGAAGAAACTCCCAAAAACTTTTGTCGCTTGCGGTCACTTTGAGAGTGAGTTGCGTTGCTTTGGGATTGAGAGTTTTACTTTGAGGGTACTTGAGCGAAAGTGTCTGTTCTTTAACTCCCTCATCAAAATCACCCTGTCCTACGATAAGACTGTTTTGCCCGTCACTCATCACAAGCTCAAAATGACGCAAACCTGTATCGTCACTGAGGTTAATTTTTATTGCTTCGCTACGATTCCAATATATATGTTCTTCGCTATGGATTACAGGGGCAGTGCGTTCAAATTCGGGTGCTGTATAGATGTATCCCGCACCCCCTAATAATGCCAAGACTATCAACCCACCTGCTATCAACCCACTATTTCTATTTGCCATTTAATAATCCTAATTCTTCTATCTTAGATAAAATTGTATCAATACTTTCTTGTAATCCGCATTGTGTGAGTGTAAATCCTGCGGCTACCTTGTGTCCACCGCCGCCAAAAGCAAGTGCTACGACAGAGACATCCGCCTTTTTGCTCCGCATAGAAATCCGTATGCCTCCTTGAAGTTCCATCGCGAACACTGCCACCTCTACTGTAGCCAAGGAACTCGCATAATCAACAATACCTTCAAGGTCTGGTACTGTTGCACCTGCGGCGATTATCTCTTCTTGGGTGACCCAGAGTGTTGCTACTCTGGCATCATGGTGTAAGGATAACGATGCCAAAGCCTTTTGTAAAATCCGAAAAGCACTGAGCGACCTGCGTTGCGTAAAATGATACGCAACTTCGTGGGCATTGGCACCCGCTTCAAGCAAAAGTTTGGCCGTGGAAAAGACCTCTTCGTTGACAGACGATGTTGTAAAATAACGCGTATCTGAAAGCAATGCCGCATAAAAGCAGGTCGCTGCATCGGCGGTTATAGGGTATATCTCTCTCATTAACACAAAAGCAACTTGTGAAGCGGACGCGTATTCACTCAATATAACATTGATACTTCCATAGTGCGTATTGCTTTGATGATGATCGATGTTGATGATCTCTCTGCCACTAAGGTCGAACCCTAAGCGGTCTTTGCTTCCACAATCACATGAAATGATGAGACTCTGTCCAAACTCTATTTTCTGTTTTATTTTTGCATAGTTGGGCAAAAAGTCAAGATGAAGTGGCAGCTGGGGTGAAGCATTGACCACTTCAACTTTCAAATGTTTCTCTTTGCTCAAAAGTGCATAGATACCCAATGCTGTACCTAAAGTATCTGCATCAGGGTTGAGATGGGAGAGGATGGTGATGGCTGATGCACCCTCTAGCGTGGCTTTTACTTCGGCAAAGGGGAGAGATGTGCTGTTCATGTAAACCACTTTCTTATCGGACTTTCATGGACAAATCGATCCAGTTTGCCTGATGAATGACAGAGCCAGAACTAATGGCATCCACGCCAGTCTTAGCAATGGCTTCGATGGTATCTAGGGTAACATTACCACTTGCTTCGAGTAAGATGTGTGGGTAGTGTGCATTACGGTAGGCTACCACTTCTTTTGTCGCTTCAAGAGACATATTGTCACACATCACGATGTCTGCTCCTGCCTTCATCGCTACTTTCGCCATCTCTAAACTCTCACACTCGATTTCCACTTTGGAGGTAAAAGGTATTTTTTGGCGTACCTCTTTCATAAATACACCCAAATCATCAATGGTTTGAAGATGGGTATCTTTGAGCATCAAACAGTCATCCAATCCCATACGGTGGTTAATGCCCCCACCGCAACGAACCGCATACTTTTCAAACTCACGCAGTAGCGGTCTGGTTTTACGGGTATCGAGTAACTTTACGCCTGTATGTTTGATGGCATCAACATAGCGTGCAGTCAGAGTAGCGATAGAGCTTGCATGAAGCACCATGTCCAAAATACAACGCTCCAAAGAGAGTATGGTTTTTGAATCTCCTACAATTTCAAGTACTATATCACCTTTGCAAAAAGAAGACCCATCAGACACTTTCCACTCTACTGCAAAATCATACATTTGTGCCAGTTTTCGCACATACTCCTCTCCTGCAAACACACCCTCACTCTTTGCAACAATATACGCCCGTATCGGTTTAGTGACGCCAATACGGGCAAAAAGATCCCCCCGACCGATGTCTTCAGCTACTAAAGCTTTTAAAAACGACTCTTTCTGCATCAATGAATCGCCAACATACGCTCTAGCGCAAGGTTTGCATATTCTATAGTGTGTGGGTCGACGAGTATTTCACCCAGAGGTTTGCCATCTTCTATGGATTTTAGTGTTCTGTATAAATCTTCCAAGGTCGTTTCGTTCATCGTGGGACATTCGGGTTTGGTAGATGAGAGTACATAGGTATTGTGTTTTCGCATTCTGTTTACCAAATTGTACTCTGTGCCTACAGCTACTTTTTGCTCAGGATCAAGTTCGCTGACATACTTGATGAGTTGTGAAGTAGAACCTGAAAAATCAGCTGCCAATACTACGGAAGGGTCACACTCAGGATGCACGGCTATCTTGATGTCTGGATATTTATTGCGGTAAAAGGCTATATCATCGACTGTAAAAAGCTGGTGCACGGAGCAAAACCCATTAAAACAAATGATGTCAGCTTCTTTGGGGTCACACGCTTTTCCCTCTTTTTCTACCCCGATGACACAGGACTTCAGCCCCATCTGTATGGCAAAATTTTGCCCTAAACATCTGTCAGGTACAAAAAGTATCTTTTTACCGCTCTCTAAGCCTTTTTGAATAATCTTAAACGCATTGGAAGAGGTACAGACCATCCCGCCCATCTGTCCGACTTTGGCTTTGACTGAAGCATCTGAGTTGATGTAGGTGATAGGCAAGATATCTTCTCTGGCAATCCCTCGCTGCACCATATACTGCACCGACTCTTCGAAGTACGAACCGTC
Source organism: Sulfurovum sp. (assembly GCA_020726105.1). GTDB lineage: Bacteria > Campylobacterota > Campylobacteria > Campylobacterales > Sulfurovaceae > Sulfurovum. The sequence goes on from DYTF01000001.1 coordinate 20,490, forward strand.
CATCATGCGCGCCATGGCACAACAGGCGATTTTAGGCATCAACACCCGCTTATGGGGCGCGATGACTTTAACTGACTGCCCCATAAAACCCACACCACAAAAGACAACCCATGGATTGGTATCGGCTTGGCATCTGCGCGCCAACTCAAGGCTGTCACCCACTATGTCTGCCATCTCAAACACTTCATCTCTCTGGTAATAATGCGCAACCACAGTCACTTGAAGTGCATTTTTTAGTCTGAGTATTTCTGCTTTATAGTCAATGCTCATTTTGTATCCTTTAGTATTGGGGCTATTTTATCAAAATTCGGTTAAAATTGCATATTAAACTCAACAATGGATAGGTTATGGACTTTTTATTCAATCAAAATATTTTACTCTATGTAGCTGCTTATGTGATAGGAAGCATCCCTTTTGGTTATCTTTTGGCCCAAAAATATGCAGGAGTCAACATCAAAGAAGCAGGGAGTGGCAATATTGGCGCAACCAATGTCTTGCGTGTCATCAAAGAAAAAGATGCGAAACTTGCCAAAAAACTAGGCGCAGCTACACTTTTTTTAGATGCCATTAAAGGTCTCATAGTTGTTGTTATTGCAAAGCTGCTTGGCGCGCCCGAGTCGGTACTTTGGACGATTGCTGTTTTGGCAGTAGTCGGTCACTGCTTTTCTGTGTTTCTCTCTTTTGAGGGCGGAAAAGGCGTTGCGACAGGCTTTGGTGTGCTCGCAGTGATGATGCCTCTTCCTGCTCTGATAGCGATTATCATTTGGCTTATTTCTGCTAAAGGGCTTAAAATCTCTTCACTCTCTTCACTCATCGGTTTATCGGCATTTATCATCGCTTCCTACATACTCTATCCTGAAGTGCCACAGATTGGTTCTCACGCGCCTATTTGGGTTATTGCTCTCATCATCTTCTATAAACATATTCCAAATATTGTTAGGCTCTTTAACAAAGAAGAGGGTGTCGTCTAGTATGACCATTCACATCGAAGCGTTGCAGTGTGATGTGATTATAGGTTTGCTTGATTTTGAGCGAGACAAACCCCAGCCTGTCATTGTCAACCTTGAAGCTTCTTATCGCTATGAGGCAAATCAGTTTATCGACTACGCGGAAATAGTTGATGCCATACAAGAAGAACTCAAAACAAAACGCTACACGCTTCTTGAAGATGCACTTTTGGGGCTGAAAATTATACTTTATGCTAGGTATCCAGACTTGCAAATGCTCTGGATAAAGCTATCAAAACCAGAGATATTGCCCAGTTGTACCGTCTCCTTGAGTAAAACATGGCATTTTTAATCATATTTTTAAAAAAACTTTTATTTTTATGTTATACTATTAAATAAAACTTAAATAAAAGACAAAAAGGTTTCCCTGTGAGAATATTAATCGTAGAAAGCGACACAACTCTTAGCAAATCTATCTCAGAAACATTGACGCAAGAGGGCTATCAGAATGATGTAGCAGAAAATATGGGTGATGCTAAATATTTTATTGAGATTAGAAACTACGATTTAGTCCTGCTTTCATGGCCGATTGCAAATGAAAACAGTCTTGACATAATCCCTACTGTTAAAACCGAAGCACATAAAACTTCTATTATTGTGCTCTCCGAGAGAGATGACAAGGCAAGTGAAATCAAAGCACTCAAGTCTGGTGCTGATGATTACATCAAGAAGCCACTGGATTTTGATATTTTACTTGTTCGCATTGAGGCAAAACTTCGTTTTGGTGTCTCCAATATTATTGAAATTGATGACCTTATTATTAATCCCGAAGAGGAAAAAATTATCTACGAGGGTGAAGAGATTGAACTTAAAGGCAAGCCATTTGAAGTACTTACACATCTCGCCATCCATAAAGACCAAATTGTCTCAAAAGAACAACTCCTTGATGCCATATGGGAAGAACCTGAGCTGGTAACACCCAATGTCATCGAAGTCGCTATCAACCAAATCCGTCAAAAGATGGATAAGCCATTGGGCATCACAACGATTGAGACTGTGCGTAGACGCGGATATAGATTTTGTTTTCCTAAGAAAATAAACTAGTCTTCTCTAGGGTTACACTTTTACAAGCTTACAAAAGAAGTTATTTTGCCTTTTTGACTTAAGTATAAACTTTTTTAATTCAAGCATAAGCCTTTTTTAATTCAAGCATAAGCTTTCTTCGGCTATAACTTCTTTAAACAACCACAAGAGGAAGCCCCTAATGGCATTAATGATTACTGATGAATGTATTGCGTGTGATGCGTGTAGAGAAGAGTGCCCAAATGAGGCAATTGAAGAAAACGATCCAATATATTTTATTGATCCAGACAGATGTACGGAGTGTGTAGGTCACTTTGATGAGCCTCAGTGTATTGCGGTTTGTCCTGTTGATTGTATTGTTTTAGATCCTGACAATGCAGAAAATGCCGAAGAGCTTAAATTCAAATACGACAAACTCCAAGAAGAGTACTAACACGCCTATGCCAAAACGAACCGCTATCATCGATATTGGTTCAAACTCAGCTAGATTGGTAATCTTTGAAAAAACAAGCCGTTACGGCTTTAACCTTATCTGTGAACAAAAGTCCAAAGTCCGAATCGGTGAGGGCGCTTACGCAAAAGAGGGCCATCTTCAGCCCACAGGCATCAAACGCGCTTTTTTAGCACTAAAATCTTTCCTTGCAACCATCGATAAATATGATGTCGACAAGACCCTTTGTGTCGCAACTTCTGCACTTCGAGATGCCCCCAATGCGCAAGAGTTTGTAAGATGGATACATAAAGAGCTTGGTTTGCAGATAGAAGTGATAGATGGCAATCATGAAGCGCGCTATGGTGGTCTGGCTGCTGTAAATCTTTTGCCCATTAAAGAGGGCATTAGTATTGATATCGGTGGTGGGTCAGCAGATATGTCGCTTATTCTCGATGGTCATATTGTTGATACTTATTCGCTCAATCTTGGCACGGTGAGACTCAAAGAACTGTTTTTTGATAAAACTCCAAATCCTTTACTTGCAAATGAAAAAGCCAAAGCCTTCATTTATGCCGAGATATCAAAGCTTCCTGAACACTTTAGACATCCTGTAGCGATAGGCATCGGTGGTACAGCCAGAACGCTCTCTAAAGCCATCATGAAAGAGAGTGGCTATGCCTTAGATAAACTCCATGCTTTTTCGTATGAACTCAACGAGCATAAAGCGTATCTTGATTCCATTGCCGTCTCAAGTGCTAAAAATCTTAAGCACTTTGCTTTGCAAAAAAATCGTTATGACACCATACGCGAAGGTACACTCATTTTTAATGAGATATTGACACACATAGGCTGCGAAAGGGTCATTTCAAGTTCGGTAGGAGTAAGGGAAGGGGTATTTTTGGATCAATTTCTCAAAGATGAAAATAAAAAATTCCCCGAAACAATCAATCCGAGCATTATCTCCATACTTGACCGTTTTAAACCTTTGATTCACATCGAAAAACATCGAAAAATAAAACACAAACTCGCTTCAGATCTTTATGCAGTGCTTCAGCCCGAAATACAGGATAATATGTGCTTTGAGGGTGAGTTGCATCATGCACTACTCCTGTCAAATATTGGCAAAACGCTCACTGTTTACAAGGCGCATCAGCATGCATTTTATATTGCCATACAAGAGTTAAATTATGGTTTTACGCATAAGCAAATTGTGCTTATCTCTTCTTTGTTGCGCATGCATGGTGTGGAACTGATACATAAACCTCTTTTTGAGCAATACAAAGCTTTGCTCCCCGAAAAAGAAACCATGTTATGGCTCAGTTTTATCTATACGCTAACAGTATTTTTGCATGAAGCATCCAATAGCGCAACGATTGAGTTTAGTTATAGTAACAAAACATTACGGATAGTGTCAGATAAGCCACTGAGCCTAGCGAAAGAAAGTATTAAGTCTTTAGAAAAACCTATAGCGCTGGCTATTGTTGTTGCAGATAAAAGCACAATACCTAAAAATGAAAAATTAGGCATTTAAAAAAAGCAGAGGCACAAAAGAAGATCTATGAGCACCTTCTTTTGGATGGGGTTGGTTTTAGAACTTAGAACCTAAAGAGAATTCAAATACCGCAGTGTTGTCTCCTTCTTGTTTGTCTACAGGGTAAGAAAATACAAGATTGATTGGGCCAAAGCCAGATTGCCACTCGAGCACTACACCCGTTGAAGATCGCGTAAGGCTATCTTCTATTTGCGTGACGGATGAACTAAGGCCTCCAATTTCTCTTACGATACGCGTAGGATCTGAAGAGATATAGCCATAATCATAGAAAAATGCCAACCTCATTTTAGCTGCTTCCGAGAGAGGGATACTTGCCTCCACGCTACCTGACGCTGTCTCTGTTCCTCCCACAAGTCTTCGCTGACCTGTGGCATCAATATAATAAGGAGAAAGAGAATAAGGGTTATATCCTCTTATGCTACCAATACCACCCGCAAATAATTTTTCAGCTGTAGGCAATTTTCCATTCTCGTTTGCTGGCTGGATAAATGTTGCGCGTCCTTTTAGTCTAAAGATAAGATCATAATCAAGCCAATCTTCTAGCCCTTGAAAAAATCCAAATTTTAGGTTTGTTTTTAGAAAATCTGTATAACCTTCTGGATAAATGCTTGTGTTGAAATCATTTCCGTTTAGTTGAGCATACTCAAAGTTTAGAACACCAATTACGCCTTCTCTGGGTAGGTAAAAATCATCCGTATTGTCGTAGCTAATGGTTGCAAATTCAGATGTTTTTTGGTATTTGTCGTTGTATAAAAAGTTTGTAAAAGTATTGGTACTTGTTTGGTTGATGCTTGATTTATTGTCCACATACCCCAGCCCTACTGAGCCATTAAAGTGTCTTAAAAACTCTCTACCAAGCGTAACAGTCCCGCCGACTTGATCCTGGGTAAAGTCAATAAATTCATAATCCCTTACATAAAAACTTACACCCATGCTGTAGATACTGTCCCAAATTTTTGGGTTTACAAAAGAGAGATTGTAGTTGGTTGAGATTTGTGAAATTTCAAAACCCAAAGTAGTGTTGATGCCAGAGCCAAGGACATTTCTGTCTGATATAGAAGCATTAATGATGACACCCTCATAATTTCCATATCCACCACCTGCAGAGATGGTACCTGTTGAAGTCTCTTTTACTTTGACAAGAAGATTTATTTTATTGGCCGCAATTCTTTCACTTTGTATATCTACGGATTCAAAAAAACCTGTTCTTCCCAAGGCGCTTTTAGATTCTTTTAAGTCCGTTGCATTAAAAGTATCACCAGGCGTAAGGTAGATATAGCGACGCACAACCCTGTCTTTGGTTGTATCGTTGCCTGAGATGATGACATCATTTACTGTTACTACTTCACCCGGTACTATCTCATACTGCAGGCTAATGGTTTTTTGTGCAGGGTCTTTGTGTATTTGCGGTGTCACTTTAGCAAAAGCAAAACCAAAGTTACCTACTTTTTCTTCTAGGAGTGCTATGTCTTTACGCATGCGTTTTACATTAAACACTTTGCCTTTTTTAAGCAATAAATCCTCTGTTAGGGCTTGGGTATCAAGTCCTTTAATTGAATGCGTAATGCCGATAGACCCTACACGGTATTGAATGCCTTCTTCTATCTGGTAATCAACTTCGGCATTGTAAGAGCCAAAATCAACACGCAAAAGAGGTTTACTGACATACGCATCTAAGTAGCCGTTGCTTAGATAGGTGTCTTTGACTCTAAAAGCATCAAACTCTAACTGATCTATCGCCGCTTCGCCATTGTTTCTCCAAGGCATCCAACCTAAGAAGTCTTTTTCTTTGTTTGCTGCTTCTTTGGTCAGCTCATCTGATTCCAATGCTTTTGCGCCCACGAAGTTCATCTTTTGGATGACGATTTTTTCACCTTTATTGACATCAAAAACGATAGAGATGCTGTTTTCTCCGACCTTGCTTGTGATGATTTCTACAACGGTATCGTAGTAGCCTTTACTCTCTAGTTTTGTGATAATGGCTCTTTTTGCTCTTGAAACGCGTCTTGTGTCATAAAGATCACCTTTTTTAATGCCACTACTCTCTAAAAGTTCTTTGGCATCATCTCCTGAGCCATATCCTTTGATTTCAACATTTGAAATGGCTATTTTTTCATCAAAATGATAGATGAGTGCACTGCCTTGCTGGTCAACCCACACATCTTTAAAATAGCCTTGTTCAAAGAGATTTTTTACAGAATTATTGATTTTTTCTGCATCTACTTCATCACCCACTCTGATGCCTGCAATCTCTTGCGCCATAGTGGGAGAGAGTTGAACAAGACCCTCAAATCGCATCTGTGTTACATTTTGAGCCGACATAAATGAGCTTGTTGTAATCATCCATACTGGTATTGCCCGTAAAGACAACATCTTAAAAAGCACTATTTTTTTTATCATCGCTCAACCTTATATAATTTGTGCATATTTTATCGTTAATTCAATAAAGACCCGATAAGAAACAGAGAAATGATGTTATACTCTTTTTTAAAAAATTAAGGTAAGAGGCAGAATGTCCAAAATCAAAATCGGTATTATTGGTTTAGGGCTTATGGGGGGCTCTTTGAGCCTTGCATTACAAAAACACTCCAGAGCCTATTATTTTATCGGCATGGATCACAATCCACTTCACTGCACTGAGGCACTTGAGTTGGAGCTTGTGGATGAGATTAGCGATTCACTTCCCGTACTTAAATCGTGTGATATTGTCATTTTAAGTATTCCTGTGGATGGTATTATTTCCATGATAGAAAGATTGGGTTCTTTGCCGCAAACATGCAC